>DATJPP010000165.1:0-7749 GCA_035506355.1 Candidatus Margulisiibacteriota bacterium
AGATACTTAATAAGGCCAAAGATTCCGGAGGGAACAGGGTATATTCCTCCCTGGATTTAAAGAACAAAAAATATGCCGGTAAGGCACAGGAGAGCGCCGACGTTAAATCGCTGAAGGGAAAGCTGGAGAAGCTTACCAAGAAGACCAATCAGAATTTGGTGGAATCCATCCTGGCGTTTGCTAAGACCATCGAGCTTAAAGACCACTATACCGGAGAGCACGTAGAGAATACCGTGCATTACGCCACTGAGATCGCAAAGTCACTGAATTTGAGCGGAGAAGAGGTGGAGTTGGTAAGGCAGGCAGCGATGTTGCATGATCTGGGCAAGATTGGGATAAGCGAAAATATCCTGCTTAAGAAGGCAAAGCTTTCCAAAAAAGAATTTGAAGAGATAAAGAAACACCCGCAAATAGGCGCGGATATTTTGCGGCCCATCCAGATATTGCATGAACTTATACCCTTTATCTTTTATCATCACGAAAGATGGGATGGCAAGGGGTATCCTAGCGGGATAAAGGGCGAAGATATACCTATAGGCGCGCGCATCATTGCTATCGCGGATGTTTATCAAGCCCTGATCTCTGACCGGCCATACCGCAAGGCTTACTCCAGGAATGATGCCTTCGGGATTATAAAATCAGGTGCTGGTTCGCAATTTGATCCCCGTATTGTCAATGCCTTCCTAAGGGTCATGGGTAAGAAGAAAACCTCCTCTTAAGGCACACAGGACTCTCCTGATTTAAGCTCATTTTTTAGCTTGTAATAGTTGATATCTCATAGTAAAATATTATACTAATTTTGGGTCTATAGTTTTCTGCTACAGTGAGTTAGTAGATTTCGCTAGGGGGTGGAAAATTAGGTAAAATTGAGGGCCCATAGCTCAGCGGTAGAGCAGGTGACTCATAATCACTTGGTCGGAGGTTCGAACCCCCCTGGGCCCACACTTTCGCCTGCGGCGAAAGTGCTCCTAAATTTTGCAAAGCAAAATTTAGGGCGCATAGCTCAGTTGGTTAGAGCGCTACATTCACATTGTAGAGGTCGAAGGTTCGAGCCCCTCTGCGCCCATTTGAAATGATAGCAGTAGAATTCAGGAGGGAAAATTGCCAGTTCAAGATTTAAAATCTCAGTTAGCCAATTTACTGCAGCTGCAAACGATAGACAGCGAGATTTACCGACTGCGCGCGGAAAAAGAAGCTAAGCCCCAGGAGATAAAAGTTCTGCAAGAGGCTTTCGAAGCCAAGAAACAGGGTTTGGCTGTTTTGGAAAAGAATTTAGCAGATCTACAGAAAAAGAGGAAGGATAAAGAACTGGAGCTATCTTCCAAGGAAGAGGGCTCGAAGAAGTTGCAGGCGCAGCTCTACTCTTTAAAGACGAACAAAGAATACCAGACAATGCTGCAGCAGATACAGGATTCCAAGGCAGACGCCTCGGTAATTGAAGATAAGATACTGGAATTATTTGAACAGTCAGATAAGGCTAAGTCCGAGATAGATAAAGAGAATGGCAGGCTGAAAGAGGAAGAGAAGGGTTTCCTGGCCGAAAAAAAGAAGGTTGACGATAGGGTCAAAGAGATAGATGACCGCCTGGCTCAGCTTGAGGCGCAGAGAAAGCAGGTGCTTCCGGGACTGGAACCCAAGATACTTTCGCAATACGATAGAATCTTAGCCAGCCGTGACGGATTAGCTATAGTCAGGGTAAAAGATAATACCTGCAAAGGATGCAATATGTTCGTTCCTCCCCAGGTGATCAACATGATCAAGATGTATGAGCGTATAATTACCTGCGAGGTCTGCAACAGGATGCTTTATATCGAAGAATGAGGGAAATTGAAATTTATATCGATGGGGCATCTAAAGGAAATCCCGGCCCAAGCGGTATAGGGGTGGTGATTTGCCGGGGCAAAGAGACAATTAGGAATATTTCAACTTATATCGGTAATACTACCAATAATGTCGCTGAATACACGGCTTTAATCCATGCCCTGCAGGAGGCCCTGATCCTGAAAGCGGAGAGTTTAAAGATCAATACTGACAGCCAGCTCCTGCACAGGCAGCTGAACCGGACCTATAAGGTCAAGAGCCCCAATATTATCTTATTGTATAATCAGGCAACGCATCTTATTTCCGGTTTCAAGCAGGTGGCTATAAATAATATCCCGCGGGAGAATAACCGCGGCGCGGATAAACTGGCAACTGCAGCCATAAAAAAGGAATTGAGGAAAGCTCTTTGAGTTTTTTGGGCAGGTAGCGGATGGTCGCCCTTGCTGTTTATAGCAGCGGGGGAGGAAAGTCCGGGCTCCAGAGGACAGCGCGCTCTGTAATACAGAGTCCCTGCGGTTTCCCCGTAAGGTGAGACCACAGGGAAGGAAAGTGCCACAGAAAATAAACTACCTAAGGATACGAAAGTACTTTAGGAAAAGGTGAAAAGGTAGTGCAAGAGACTACCGTAGTCCGTAGCGATACGGACTTCCCGCTCTAACTTTTGGTTGGGCGGGACCCGCCAGAGAGTAAGTACCTGGCGGGGCAAGGTAAACCCCGCGTGGAGCAAGGTGCAATAGGGGGTGAAGTCCTGCGTAATACGCAGGATACGCATTGGTCCGATGCGTCGATAACCCCGGGTAAACTGCTTGAGCCCTCGCCGTAAGGCGAAGGTCGAGAGAAATGATCATCAAGATACGCGAATTCGTATCAAGACAGGACCCGGCTTATGCTACCTGCTCAATTTTAATTACAACTTATCCTGCACAAGTAAAGTTATGAGGATAACTTTGGCTTACAGGTAAAATTAAGGCCAAAACTTAGGAGGAAAAAAAGATGTCTGGTCATTCTAAATGGAAAACAAATAAAGGCAAGAAGGCGGTAGCCGATGCCAAAAAGGGGGCTGCCTACACCAAGGTAATCAGAGAGATTACTATGCTTGCCCGTTCCGGCGGCGGTAATCCTGATACCAATCCCAGCCTGCGCACGGCTATTGCTAAGGCAAGAGAAGTGAATATGCCTTCTGAGAATGTTAAGATGGCGATCAAGCGCGGCACAGGAGAGTTGCCTGGGGTAGTCTATGAGACGGTTACCTATGAGGCCTACGGGCCGGGAGGGGTAGCGGTATTGATTGAGGCGCTCACTGACAATAAGAACCGCACTACTGCAGAACTGCGCAATATAATGTCTAAGAAGAACGGTAATATGGCCGGGGCAGGTTCGGTTAGCTGGATGTTTACCAAGAAGGGTTATTTTTTAATTGAAAAAAGCCAGATCAACGAAGAAGAATTGATGAATATTGCATTAGATGCGGGAGCAGAAGACGTCAAGTCAGACGAAAAGAATTACGAGATTACTACTTCCGTGCAGGATTTTGAGAAAGTAAAACAGGCTATCCAGGCCAAAGGGATTAAATGCCAGGATGCAGAGTTGACTATGGTTCCGTCTTCTACCGTTAAAGTCGCTGGAAATGAGGCAAAACAGCTTCTGGGTATGATCGAAGATTTAGAGGACCATGATGATGTACAGCAGGTTTATGCTAACTTTGATATACCCGATGAAATCATGGAACAGGCGGCAGCCGAAGAATAAACATGGTAATTTTAGGGGTTGATCCAGCCTTGACTATTACCGGCTACGGTGTTATCGATTCGGAGAAAGGAAGGGTTTCTCTGCTTGAGGCGGGGATAATCTCTACCTCGGCAAAAGATAACCTTCCCAGGCGGCTGGATAAGATATACCGCTCGGTAATCAAGCTGATAAGCGATACTCATCCGCAGATAATGATTTTAGAGAAGCTATATTCCCATTACCGTCATCCCACGACAGCATACCTGCTGGGTGAGGCGCGGGGGGTGATCTGTCTCGCTTCCGCCACAAAGAATATCCCTCTGGCAGAATATGCGGCGACGCGCGTCAAAAAAGCAATTGTTGGTAAAGGCCTGGCTTCAAAGTTCCAGGTCCAGAGGATGGTCTCAAGCATACTTAAACTGGATACGCTTCCCCGTTATATGGATGTTACCGATGCCTTGGCCTTGGCTATAGCGCATAGTAATATTAGTAAGGGTGCAATAACTTATCCTGTACAAGCAAAGTCAGTAGGATAATTATGGATTACAGGTAAATTTGGGCCATAACTTATGATTTCGAAGATATCAGGAAAGGTAGTCGAAAAAGGGTCAAACCACGTCGTACTGGAAGTGGGAGGATTATGTTACGAGATTATGATTCCTTCTACCGTCATGCAGCGGCTCCAGCAGAATATCGGAAGCGACTCAAGGCTCACCCCGATAACTTTCCATTATCTTCAGATTGAACAGACAAAGGGCCTTCCTGTGCTGATAGGTTTTTTAAATGAAGTGGAGAAGGATTTCTTCGAAGTCTTTATCACTGTTTCCGGTATCGGGCCCCGCGCTGCGCTTAAGGCGCTGAATAAACCGATCTCGCAGATCGCCCGGGCTATTGATGAAGCAGACACTGTTTTCCTGAAATCGCTCCCCGGGATAGGCGAACAGAGGGCGAGAGAGATAATTGCCAAGCTGCAGAATAAAGTAGGCAGATTCGGGTTGATCCAGGATTCAAAGTCACAGGAAAGAGAAGAAAAGAAAACCGATATAGTGGAAGAAAGCCTTGCGGTTTTAATGCAGCTGGAATATAAGAGGCAGGAGGCCCTAGCCATGATAAAGAAGGCGCTTGAGCTTACTCCGGGGATACAGTCCACTGAAGAACTGCTGAACTTGGTTTACAAACAAAAAAGGCCGCGATAAAAATGACAGAAAACAATTTGAAGTCGGTAGTTGAAGCACTGCTTTTCTCCAGCGAAAAACCCCTGACCCTGGAACAACTTAAAAAGGCGATGGATAACCTGGATCCGGCTGAGATCCGCAGGGCAGTGGAAGATTTAAAGTCCGAGTACGAACAATCTAACCGCGGTATGCGCCTGATGGAGGTAGCCGGAGGTTATCAGATGGTTACTTCGAGCGCCTTCGCATCTTTTTTGAAAAAGCTGTATAAAGAACGCAAAGGCGAAAAACTTTCCAAACCCGCACTTGAGACGCTGGCCATTATTGCCTATAAACAGCCGATTACCAAGGCTGAGATCGAGTCTTTACGCAGCGTTAATATTGACGGGGTGATCGGCAGCCTCAGCGAAAAGTATCTGGTCAGGATCGTGGGGAGGAAAAAAGCGCCGGGAAGGCCGTTTGTATTTGGGACTACCAGGCAATTCCTGGAGCACTTCGGCTTGAAATCTCTGGAAGACCTTCCTAAAATGGAGAACTTTGCTGATTTTGCCGCTAAGCAGGAAGCAGTTGAAATAGAGACCGAAGGATTTGAAGAGAATAATACCGTACCTCAAGTGGAGGTGAGCAATGGATCTGGCGAAGTTACGCAAACAAATTGATAGTTTAGACCAGAAGATCATCAAGCTCCTGGATATGCGCGCAAAGGTTACTTTAGGGGTGGCTAAATTCAAGAAGGCCAAGGGTATCAGCGCCTATTCTCCGGCGAGGGAGAATGAGGTATTAAAAAAGGTCTCCCGGATAAGCAGGGGGCCTTTGAAACGCGGGGCACTTGAGGCGATATACAGGGAGATAATGTCGGCAAGCCTGGCTTTAGAGAAGCCGTTGGAAATTGCCTATCTTGGGCCGGAGGCATCTTTCAGCAACCTGGCGGCATTAAAAAGGTTCGGTTCGCAGGTAAGCTACTCTGCCTGCAATAGTATAGCCGAAGTATTCCTGGCGGTTGAAAAAGGATCTGCTGATTACGGTGTAGTCCCGGTTGAGAATTCAGTAGAGGGGGCAGTCAGCTATACACTGGATATGTTCGTGGATTCGGACCTTAAGATCTGTTCCCAGCTTATCCTGGATGTTTCGCATAACCTGCTGGCAAAGTCAAGGAAGGGCAGGGTAAAGAGGGTTTATTCCAACCCCCAGGTGCTTGGCCAGTGCCGTATCTGGCTGCAGGAGAATCTTCCCTGCGCAGAGCTGTGTGAGGTTTCAAGCACTACCCGCGCAGCCCAGATCGCCTCCAAAGAGAAGAATAGCGCCTGTATCGCCTCGCTGCTTGCGGCGAAAGTCTATAAATTAAATGTGATCGCTTCGGGGATTGAGGACTCTCCGCATAATATTACCAGATTCTTCGTGATCGGAAAGACTGATGTTGCGGAAACGGGTGAGGATAAGACCTCGCTTCTTTTCTCCATAAAAGATAAGGTGGGGGCGTTGCACGATATGCTGGTCCCTTTCAAGAAATACGGTATAAACCTAACCAAGATAGAATCCCGGCCCTCCAAGAAGAAGGCCTGGGAATATTATTTCTTCGTTGACCTGAAGGGGCATAAGAATAACCCCAAGGTGAAAAAAGCGATCGAGGGGCTGGAAAAACAATGCACTTTTCTGAAGGTGCTGGGTTCATACCCGACGGGAGAATAGGGAGAAGATGGGCAATTTAGTAAGAAGAAATATATATAATGTTACCGCCTATGTAGCGGGGAAGCCCATAGAGGAGACCAGGAGGCAGTACGCCCTGAAAGAGATCATAAAGCTGGCCTCCAATGAAAATCCTCTCGGGGTATCCGCAAAGGCGATGCAGGCGATTAAGAAGGGCTTATCCACATTTAACCGTTATCCCGACTCCCACAGTTTTTATCTTAAGAAAAAACTCGCCAAGTCGTACGGTATAAAGCCGGAGAAGATCGTCCTGGGTAACGGTTCGGATGAGCTTATCGACGTGATCATCAAGACCTGTGTCGAGGATGATGAAAACATAGTGACCGCGGATACTACTTTCCTGGAATACAAGATCATCGCCCAGGTTTTAAACCGGCAGGTAATCACCGTTCCGCTGCGTTACTTTAAATACGACCTGGAGTCTATGAAGAAGAAGATCACAGCTAAGACCAAGGTGGTATTTATCGCCAATCCCAATAACCCCACCGGCACCTACGTGACCAAATACGAACTGGAAGATTTTCTTAAAGGCCTTCCGGAAAACCTGCTGGTGGTATTGGATGAGGCTTATGATGCATTCATTGACGTAAATGATTTCCCCGATACGCTCAAATACATCGATAAAGGAAACGTGGTGGTGCTTAAGACTTTTTCCAAGGCCTACGGTCTGGCAGGATTAAGGCTGGGCGTGGCAATAGCCGAGCCAAGATTATCTTCTTATATGGAAAGGGCCCGGCAGCCTTTTAACGTGAACCTCGCCGCGCAGATTGGAGGCCTGGCTGCTTTAGACGATAAAGATTTCCTGCGCAGGACTAAAAAGGTGGTGCTGGAAGGCAAGGATTATCTATATGAGGTGTTGAAGAAGGCAGGGTTGGCCTATGTCCCCAGTGTGGCTAATTTTATCCTGGTAGATGTCGGCAAGCCGGGCGTGGAAGTCTTTAAGAGCATGCTTAAGTTCGGAGTGATCGTCAGGGAGATGGAGCAGTACGGGCTTAAGAATTTTATCCGGGTAACCATCGGGACTAAAAAGTAAAACGAAAGATTTGTGAAGATTCTTAAGAAAGTCCTCGGAGGAGCAAGCAGATGATTATCGTATTGAAGCCGGAGGCAACAGAGGAGCAGGTAAGCCATATTATTGATAAGGTCAAGAAGCTCGGCCTTACCCCCCATCTTTCCAAAGGTACGGAACGCACGATCATAGGAGTGATTGGTCCGGAAGATATTTTACAGGTTACCCCGCTTGAAGTTTTCCCGGGAGTGGAGAAGGTGATTCCGGTCCTGGCTCCTTACAGGCTTGTCTCGCGGGAATTCAGGGCTCAGG
>DATJPP010000166.1:0-11165 GCA_035506355.1 Candidatus Margulisiibacteriota bacterium
GCGTTGGATAAAGACATACTTGATTTAATTAAAAAATATATGCCTGAAATAAGAAAATTGCAGATTGTAAATGGAACTCGTGAGGCAGGCACCCAAGCACATGATAAGATGGTGAATCATTGTAATAATATAAAGGTTGAATATGGAAACGCAATATTTGAAGGAGGTTTTACTCAATTTATCCAGAGAGGAATACATTCTTGGCTTCAACGATAATGATAGGCACATTTTGGGCACAATGCAATAGTGGATTTATTATAACCTATTGTTCTATCAGTAAGTTAACGCAATAAGAATTAGAACAGTATAATCTCATCTATTCTATGAACCTGTTAATTAACTATTTAACTAATTGGTTTCTAAAAAGATGGGAGGGTGGGGATATGTTTATGACATCAGCTACTGTTGTTATGGCATTCGCAACAGTATGTCTTGCGTTTTTTGCTTACCAAAGTAATAAATTGGCAAAAGAGATTAAAAGAAGTAATGACTTAAAAGAAAAAGAAGATAAAGAATTTAGACAGCAGACAAATGATTTATATTCTGCAATAGTAATAGCGACATTAGTAAGCGGTGGAGTTGATACCGGTAAATACACAATAGCGAAGACAGTTTTTACAGAATTATATAAAGGGAAGACGCCTATATTCCAAGAATAGAAAGGCTTATTTTAGGCACAAGCATATCTTGGGATCTCATAACTATATTTTTGCTAATTAGTAAAATATTAGTGAGTTAGAACAGGTAGTTCCAATTTTGCGGGTGACTTGGATGATTTCGAGCTGCGTGAGGTAATATGAGCTGTTTGAGGTCGCAAATCGCGACCTCAAACAAATTAATTGGTTATAGGAAGTGGTCGCAATTTGCGACCAGTTCATTAGTAGATTTTGCGGGTGGCATGGGGATGCTTCGAGCAGCGTCAGCGCGAGAAGCGCACCATGACAGGACCCGCAAAACTGAAGAGATAAGATGAGAATAAGACAGGTGGGAATAGTGGTGGTATTTATCTTAGGCATAGCCTGCTCTGCGTTTGCCAGAGAGTGTGTGATTAACCCTTTTGGCATTCCGCCTGAACCAAGACTGCTTTCTCCTGTTACCAATGATGTGGACTTGAAGGGAAAGGCTTACCTGGAATTCAAATGGTTAAATGACTCTGTGCAGGTAAGGGATTATATATTTAAAATATATAAAGGGAATAATATGTATGCATCAGACTTAATCTATAAACAAGATCTGCCTTCGAGAGAATCTTCAATTCAGGTGAAGGCGGATTTGTTTGAAGTAGGTAAGGTTTATACCTGGTCGTTGATACAGGTTTCTTTGGGCGGGCAAAAGAGCGATAAGAGCTTTAGCTCGTTTCAGGTGATTAAAAAGTAGGAGGGTAAATATAATGGATGTTATGAAGGCGATAAGAAAAAGATGCAGTGTGCGCAGTTACCAGGATAAAGCGGTTGAGGAAGAAAAACTAAACAGTATCTTGGAGGCGGCACGGCTTGCGCCTTCGGCTGGTAACCGGCAGGAATGGCGGTTTATTGTAGTCAGGGATAAAGATACCCGGCAGCGCCTGATGAAAGCAGCCAAGAACCAGCCTTTTGTCGGCCAGGCACCAGCTGTAATCGCTTGCTGTGCTAAGACCGATAACTATGCAATGACCTGCGGCCAGTTATGTTATCCCATTGATCTGGCTATTGCTATTGAACATATGGCGCTTAAGGCAACCGAGGAGGGATTAGGGACCTGCTGGATTGGCGCCTTTTATGAAGATCAGGTTAAGGAGCTCTTGAATATCCCCAAAGATATCCGGGTAGTGCAACTTTTGGCCTTAGGATATCCGGCTCAATCCTGCCCGGAGGGCAAGGATAGGCTAAACCTCAAGGAAATTGTTATGTATGAGGGGTGGGGAGAAGGATAGATTATGAAAATATTACTGCATACCTGCTGTGCGCCGTGTTTAATTTATCCTCTTGAGAAATTAAGGCAGAAAGGGGATCAGGTGGTTGGATTATACTATAATCCCAACATCCATCCCCTGGCGGAATATAAGAATCGTAAGCAGGCAGTTGAGGATTATGTTCGTAAAGCCGGAGTGGAGATGGTCTATCCGGAATATAAGCCTGCGGAATATTTTCAGGCGGTGAATATGAAGGAGAAGGGTAAAGAGAGATGCGTTTTGTGCTGGACGCTAAGGATGAGGAAGAGCGCAGAGGCGGGAAAGGCCAGGGGTTGCGAGGCCTTTACCACCACTTTATTAGTCAGCCCTTATCAGGACCAGGAGGAATTAAAGAGAATAGGTAATGAAGCGGGGAAGGAATTCGGGATAGAATTCTATTACGAGGATTTTCGTCCGGGATTCAAGAAGGCGCATGAAGAGGCGAGGGTTAAAGGGATATACTGCCAGAAATACTGCGGGTGTATCTATTCGGAGATAGAGCGATGCAAGAGATAGGGAAGGGCTTGATAATTCTTGGTATAATTATTATAGGGATTGGGGTATTCCTGGCTTTCTTTGAGAAGATACCTTTTGTGGGGAAATTACCCGGGGATATTTATATCCACAGGTGTAATTTTTCCTTTTATTTTCCTCTGGCAACCTCTATACTAGTCAGCATTGTGCTCTCCTTAATTATGTGGGTGGCCTCACGCAAATGAGACGGATAATCATATTGTTAATTTTAGCTGCCGGTTGTATCCTGCAACCTGTATTCGCGGATAATTACGCGCGGGTAGCGATAATCCAGAACGCCAATTCCTTAAGCTTGAAGATCCTGGGAGAGTTTATTATCTCGGATATAAGCGGCAAGAATACTTTTTATAAAGGAAGGGGCTTAAGGAGCACGGTTACTACTTTTCCCGGGGGGATATCCCTGGCAGGAAGGAGTTTTAAAGAGGATAAACTGCTGATTAAATCCTGGGACCCGGATACGGTGATCATCAACGGGAATACCTTCCGCGGAGATGTAAGCTTGATCCGGGATAATAAAGGCAACCTTACCGCGGTAAATAAGATTGCTTTAGAAGATTATATCCGCGGTATACTTTACAATGAGGCCTCGCATTACTGGCCGATGGAGGCGCTCAAGGCCCAGGCAATCGTCTCGCGCACCTATGCCGTATATCAGATGCAGGAGAATGCGGGGAGGGATTTTGATTTGACCAATGATACCTATTCCCAGGTTTACGGCGGGAGCGCTTCGGAGCGTTTCCGCACCGATAAGGCAGTAGAGGAGACTAAGGGGTTGATTTTGACCTATCAGGGTAAGGCGATACCGGCATATTTCCACGCTACCTGCGCCGGGCATACCGAAGATGCTTCTTTGGTCTGGAAGACGGACCTTCCTCCTTTAAAAGGGGTGCCTTGCGATTTCTGCAAGGAGTCCCCGCATTACAACTGGCACTATGTGATCTTTATCGGAGAGCTGCGCGAGCTCTTGAAAAAGGCAGGTTATGATCTGGGGATGATTAAGCAGATACAGATATTGGGGAATGATAATTCCGGGAGGGTTACGGATTTAAATATCGTCTCCGAAAGGAATGAATTCAAGATTGCCTCCAAAGACTTAAGGAATATTGTCGGAGCGAATCTGCTGCGCAGCACGCGCTTTACGGTGACCATCGAGGGAGATGATGCCATATTTGAAGGCACGGGCTGGGGGCATGGGGTCGGACTTTGCCAGTGGGGGGCCTATTTCATGTCTAAGCAGGGTTGGGAGGCGAAGAAAATCCTGCAATACTATTACCCGGGGACAGATGTTAAGGCTCTCTGATTTTGACTATTCCCTTCCCAAGGAACTGATCGCCCAATACCCTTTAAAAGAGCGCGATACCTGCCGGCTCCTGGTTTTGGATAGAAAGAAGCAGGAGATAAGGCATCTGGCGTTTAAGGATATCCTTGATTATCTTGAGGCGGAGGATTTATTACTTTTAAATGATACCAGGGTTTTACCCTGCCGCTTGATGGGAAAACGCAAGAGCGGCGGGAGAGTAGAAATATTGCTCTTAGAAAATAAAGAGGGCTTGAATTTCCAGGCGATGCTTAAGCCCGCCAGGCTTAAGGTGGGTGAAGAGATCATTTTTGGCAGCGGAGTAACTGCCGAGATAACTGGCAGAGATGAGGTAAGGTTTAAGGGAGCGGGTATTGAAGAGGTTTATAGTTTAGGAGTAATGCCGCTTCCGCCTTACATCAAGAGAGAGCCGGAAGTATCGGATAACTGCGATTACCAGACCGTCTATGCCAGGGAAGAAGGGGCAGTGGCTTCCCCGACAGCAGGGCTGCACTTTACCCCCGGACTAATAGCTAAACTTGAAGGCGCTGGAGTGAATCTGGGATACCTGACTTTGCATGTAGGAGCCGGAACTTTTAAACCGGTGAAGAGCGAAGATATTACCGCACACAAGATGCATCCGGAGTATTTTAAGATCCCGGAGGGAACGCTTAAGCTGATTGCCGAGGCAAAGAATAAAGGAAGGCGCATCTTTTGCGTAGGGACAACCAGCCTGCGCGCGCTGGAGACTTTTGCGCAGGGAAAAAGCGAAGGAAGCACAGAGCTATTTATTTATCCGGGATTTAAATTTAAATTAACCGATTCCCTTTTGACTAACTTTCATCTGCCTAAGACCACACTCTTTATGCTCGTCTGTGCCTTTGCCGGAGAGGAATTGGCTAAGAAAGCGTATCAGGAGGCAATTAAATTAAAATACAGGTTTTACAGTTATGGCGATGCGATGCTCATCTTATAAATTAATCCATCAGGATAAAAGCAGCCAGGCGCGTTTAGGAAAGGTATTCACGGCGCATGGCGAGATTGAGACCCCTTGTTTTATGCCCGTAGGCACGCAGGGTACGGTCAAGGCTGTTCCCCCGCGGGAGCTTAATGAGAGCGGGGCGCAGATTATACTATCCAATACCTACCATTTATTTCTGCGTCCGGGACTGGATGTCATCCGCAAGGCCGGAGGGCTGCATAAATTTATCTCCTGGGATAAATCTATCCTTACTGACAGCGGCGGGTATCAGGTCTTCAGCCTCTCCCTGCTTAGAAAGATCCGCGACCATGGCGTGGAGTTCCAGTCGCATATCGACGGGATGAAGCACCTCTTTACCCCTGAAAGCGTAATTGAGGCGCAGCAGGCCTTTGGCTCGGATATCATGATGCCTTTGGATGAATGCGTGCAGTATCCCTGCAGCAGGGACCAGGCAGAGGTGGCGATGAAAAGGACGCTGGGATGGGCTAAACGCTCCCTGGAGGCGGCAGAGGGCGGAAGGCAATTATTATTCGCAATAGTCCAGGGGGCAACCTACGATGAGTTGCGCAAAGAGTGCGCAGAGGAGCTGGTCGGGATGGATTTCCCCGGGTATGCCATAGGCGGAGTTTCTGTTGGCGAACCCAGGAATTTAAGATATAATACTGTGGCTTTAGTCGCTCCGCTCCTGCCGCTGGAGAAACCCCGTTACCTCATGGGGGTAGGCCTGCCGCAGGATATCCTGGAGGCAGTGGAGCTGGGCGTAGATATGTTTGACTGCGTGGTGCCTACGCGTTACGGCAGGAATGGCACGGCCTTTACCAGCGTTGGGAAATTAACCGTACGCAACGCCCCCTTTATCGAGGATTTTTCTGCGCTTGACCCTGGCTGCGGATGCTATACCTGCAGGAATTTTTCGCGCGCCTACTTAAGGCACCTTTTCAATACCGAGGAGATACTGGGGCTGGAGCTGCTCTCAAGGCATAATATCCATTTCTTCCTGGAGATGATGCAAAAGGTGCGCCAGGCAATTGCTCAAGACAGGTACGCAGAGTTTAAAAAGGAATTCTTAAGCATATATAATAATGCGCATTGATATCATTACCATATTCCCGAAGATGTTTGAGGGGGTGCTCAATGAGTCCATCATCAAAAGGGCCCAAGCCAAGGGTAAGGTCAGGATTTTTGTGCATGACCTAAGGGATTATACCGAGGATAAGCACCGCAAGGTTGATGACCGCCCTTTCGGCGGAGGCTCGGGTATGCTCATGCGGCCGGAGCCGCTCTTTAAGGCAATTAAAAAACTTAAAACCCGGGAGGCAAAAGTCATCCTTCTCTCTCCGCAGGGAGAAAAACTTACTCAGAAGATAGCTAAGGAATCTTCCAACTTTAAGCACCTTATCCTTATCTGCGGGCATTATGAAGGAGTGGATGAGCGGGTAAGATTGAAACTTGCGGAGAGGGAGATCTCCATAGGCGATTATGTACTTACCGGAGGAGAGCTTCCGGCGATGGTCCTGGTGGATGCGCTGGTCAGGCTCCTCCCCGGGGTCCTGGGTGATAAAAATTCCTTGAATTTTGAGTCATTTGAGGGTAACCTATTAGAATATCCGCACTACACCCGGCCTGCCCGGTTTAAAGGGATGGCTGTCCCGCGGATACTCCTTTCCGGAGACCATAAAAAAATTGAAAGCTGGAGAAAGAAAGAGTCCCTAAAGCGGACCAAAGAGAGAAGGCCGGATTTATTACGTTCTAAAAAATAGAGAGGAGAATCATAAGATGGATAAGATGAAAATTGTTGAAGAAGCCTATATGAAAAAAGAGATACCCAAGTTCAATGTCGGGGATACCATCAAGATTATGGTGAAGATCCCCGAGGCCCCGGATAAGATCCGCCTGCACCCTTTTGAAGGGGTGGTCATCGGCAGGCAGGGGGCAGGCGTGAGGCAGAATTTTACCGTAAGAAAAGTTTCCTACGGAGAGGGGATTGAGCGCGTTTTTCCTTTATACTCCCCGAGCATTGAAAGCATAGAGGTCCTGCGTCCGGGAAAAGTGAAACGGGCAAAGCTGTATTATTTAAGGTCCAAGGTCGGTAAGAGAGCCACCAAGATAGAAAGCAAGGAAGAAGCTAAATAAGCGGTGCTTTATTTTGAGCGCAAGCTGAAGAAGCAGGGTTTCGACCTTATCATCGGTATCGATGAGGCAGGCCGCGGCCCTCTGGCCGGCCCGGTAGTGGCGGCGGCAGTAGCCCTGAAGAGCACGCGTTTCAAGAACCGCATAGATGATTCCAAGAAATTAAGCCCGCGCTTAAGAGGGAAGGCCTTTCCGGAGATAATGGAGAAGTCATTCTTCGGGTTGGGTGTGGTGGATGAAAAGGTAATTGACCGTGTCAATATACTGAAAGCCACCCGCCTGGCGATGGAAGAAGCAGTCCGTTCTTTAATAGCCCAAACACCATCTTTAAAAAAGAAGCGCGTCCATATTATCGTAGACGGTAATATGGCGATAAATACCGGTTTTCCCTGTACCCCCATAATCAAAGGGGACGCAAGGTCCAAGAGCATCGCCTCAGCTTCCATACTGGCGAAGGTCACCAGGGATAACCTGATGGATTTATACGACCGGGTTTACCCGCAGTATGGTTTCTTAAAGCATAAAGGCTACCCTACGAAAGAACACCGTTCAATAATAAAGAAACTCGGCCTTTGTGAAATTCACAGAAAGAGCTTTTGCCAATGTCTAAGCAGGGTTTAAACTTAGGCAGAAGAGGCGAGGAGCTGGCGGTGGAGCTGCTTAAGAAGAACGGGTATCAGATCATCGCCAGGAATCACAAGAGCTCACTTGGCGAGATAGACATCATCGCTAAAGATAAAGATACGCTCTGTTTCATAGAAGTAAAAACCCGGCGCTCGGATAAATTCGGCTCTGGCCTGGAGGCGGTATCGCATTTCAAGCAAAGGCAGATCTCCAAGGTGGCGCTGGAATTCCTGAAGGAGAAGAACCTCCTGGAGAGCAGGGCACGATTTGACGTAGTTGCGGTATCCTGCAAAGATGCTGAGCCGAAGTTAGAGTTGTGCAAGGATGCCTTTGAGTTAAACCAGGGATATACTTATTAAGAATGTACAAAGAGAGTTTGCTAAAACAATATCTGGATGACTTGGCAGCTAAAATGCCTGCGCCCGGAGGGGGTTCGGCTGCGGCGATGAGCGCGGCGATGGGTGCAAGCCTGGTCTCCATGGTGATAAATTTTACGCTGGGCAAACCCAGATATGCCGCTTTTGAAGAAGAGCTGGTTGAGTTGCTGGATAAGTCGGAGAAATTAAGGAGGGAGTGCCTTGACCTGGTGGACAGGGATATCATAGCCTACCAGAGCAAGAATATGCGCGATGCCCTGGATATACCTTTTATGCTTGCGCGGCTCTCCTTTGAAGGGATGAAGCTTTGCCCTCCGCTCATTGAAAAGGGGAATGTTAATTTAATCAGCGATGTGGCCGTGGCAGCGATATTCTTTGAATCGGCATATCATTCCGCGCTCTTTAACGTAAAGATCAATTTGAAAACCCTGGGCGATGAAAAGCTTTCCCGGTCCATACTCAAGGAATTAAATGATAAGAGCAGAAAGATAAAGAAATTAAGAAAAGGTACGGAGGAGAGAGTTGGCAAAATTATTGGAAGGTAAGCCGATAGCGGAGAAGATCAAAGAAGAGATCAGGCAGAGCATCCTTGTTTTGAAAGCCAAGCCGGTATTAGCCAGTATACAGGTGGGAGAGAACGCCGGTGCCGATGCCTACGTGAGGTCGCAGAATAAGGTGGCCGATGCCTTAGGGGTAGTTTATCAGTTGCACAAGTTAACCGCCGAGACAACGGAGTACGCGCTCATTGAATTTATAAAAAAGTTAAACCTGGATACCTCGGTAAACGGGATCATCGTGCAGATGCCCCTCCCGCAGCAGATAGATTACAAGAAGATCAGCCAGTTCATTGCGTCCCAGAAAGACGTGGAGGGGATGCATCCTGAGAGTATCGGGAATATCCTTTTTGGCAAGTCCAGGATATTGCCCTGTACGCCGGCTGCGGTGATGGAGCTTTTGAAGGCAAGCGGGGTCGATCTTTACGGTAAGGAAGTAGTGGTGGTCGGGCATAGCGAAATAGTAGGCAAGCCGCTTGCACTTTTATTATTGGATAAATTCGCCACGGTTACGGTCTGCCATATCGGTACCTCCAAGGCGGGAAAACTGCAGGAGCATGTAGCCAAGGCTGAGGTTTTGATTGTCGCCGTAGGCAAGGCCGGCCTGATCAAGGGGGAATGGGTTAAAGAAGGCGCAGTCGTAATTGATGTAGGGATTAACCGTGTAGCGGATAAAATAGTCGGAGACGTGGAATTCGAGGGCGCAGAGAAGCGCGCCAGCTGCATTACCCCTGTTCCCGGCGGAGTCGGGCCATTGACCGTGACTATGCTTATGCGTAATCTGGTGGAGGCAGCCAAACTGCAGCAAGGAGTTTAACCGTGACATTTAAGGAAAAGATAAAGGCAGGGAAATTTTTGCTCACCTCGGAAGTCGGGCCGCCCAAGGGTATCGATACCACTCAGCTTTTGCAGGACGCGGAATTGATCCGGGGGAGGGTTGACGGGATCAATGTCACGGATCTGCAGAGTTCGGTAATGCGCCTGGGCTCTCTGGCAGTATGCAGCCTTTTAAAACAGAAAGGGTTCGAGCCGATATTCCAGATGACCTGCCGCGACCGGAACCGCCTCGCCTTGCAGTCAGACCTCCTCTCCGCAGCTGCCCTGGGGATAGAGAATGTGCTGATTCTTACCGGAGACCACACTACCTTAGGAGACCATCCGCAGGCGAAGCCCGTCTTTGACCTGGATTCCGTGCAGCTCTTGCAGGTGGCCAGGAAATTGCAGGAAGGTTTTGATATGAACGGGAATAAACTTGAAGGCGCGCCTCCCAGGTTCTGCCTGGGCGCAGTGGTAAATCCCGGGGCAGACCCTTTAGAGCCGCAGATCGCCAAGATGGAGAAGAAGATCGCCGCCGGTGCCGAATTTTTTCAGACCCAGGCAGTCTACGACGTAAAAATATTCGAGAATTTCATCAATAAGACCAGGCACCTCAAGACTACAATCCTGGGCGGTATCGTCCTCTTAAAGAGCGCCGGTATGGCCAGGTTCATGAACAAGAATGTCGCCGGGGTCTTTGTCCCGGATGACTTGATCAAAGAGATGGAGGCAACTAAAGATAAGTCCGCAACCTCGGTGTTGATCGCCTCCAGGATAATCAATGAGATAAAGCCGATGTGCCAGGGTATACATATTATGCCTATCGGCTGGGATAAGGTAGTCCCCAGGGTCCTCGATTTCATCGCCAGATAAGATGCCCAATATCGTGATAATCGGCGCCTCCGTTGCCGGTTCAACCTCAGCTTTAAAATTAAGAGAAAAGATACCCGATGCCTCCATCACCTTGCTTACCCAGGAAGCCTATCCTTGCTATGACCGGCGCAGGCTTCCGGAGCTTTTAGCCGGAACAATAAAAGAGAACGAGCTGTTTCTTGCCAGCGAGGAGCTTTACGCCAGGAATAATATTACTTTCCTAAAGGAAAAGAAGGTCTCTTCGCTTAACCCTTCCCGGCGCACCATCTATTTTAAGGAGAAGGGGACGCTGGAATATGATTTCCTGCTTATTGCCTCCGGCAGGAGGTTTACCCTCCCGGAGATACCGGGGGCAAAAAGAAAAGGCGTCTTTACCCTGGAAGGACTGGAAGATTATAAAAAATTTATCGAGCATATCCGTATCATCAGGAGCCCGGTTTGCATCGCAGGTTCCAACGCCTGGGCTTTCACCATAGGCAAGGTTATCGCTTCTAATTATAAGCTTGAGGTCAAGCTGCTCAGCGCTAATCCTCCCGGAGAGGGAGAATTATCCGAGGGGTTTGAGGTCATCAATAGCCCCATTACCGAGATAATCGGTGAAGGGGAGGTGCAGGCGGTAAAATTAAAAGAGGGTAAAGCCATCGGGGTCTCAAGCGTAGTCTTCCTTGACGAGCAAAAGAGCAATGTTGATTTCCTGAAAAATACTGAACTTAAGATGGAGCAGGAGTGCATCGCAACCGATGAGGCCATGCGCACCAGCATAGAGAATATCTTTGCCTGCGGCACGGTTGCCAGGCGCAAAGGGCAAGTTGAGCCGTCTAAGAATTGGGATGAGGTTATCATCGAGGCGGAAAATTTCGCGGAGAATTTTGCAAAACAAATGAAGGGAGAAACATGTCAGACGTATTAATTCAATTGGGGACCAAGGGTACGGATGCCATGCTGGGGCTGACCCGTCAGTCCCTGGATAAAGCGGTTAAAGAGAAGGGGAAGGATTACGCTATCTCTTTCCCCGAGACAAATTATTATTTTCCCCTGATACTCGCGC
>DATJPP010000167.1:0-10316 GCA_035506355.1 Candidatus Margulisiibacteriota bacterium
AATGGCGGAGGTTTTTTTAGTGTTAATTCCGCACATCCTTTTGAAAACCCTACGCCTTTATCAAATTTCCTGGAGGTTTTAGCCATTCTCTTGATAGCGGCTGCCTTATGCTATACCTTTGGCTATATGGTGAATGAGATACGCCAAGGTTGGGCAATTCTGGCAGCGATGCTAATAATTTTTATTCCCTGTCTTTGGTTTTGTATCCAGATTGAGCAGGCTGGCAATCCTTTACTTAATAAACTTGGGGTTGACCAAAGGGCAAGCGCTTTACAATCCGGCGGAAATATGGAAGGTAAAGAAGCGCGTTTTGGAATCGTAAATTCCGCTATCTGGGCAACGGCCACCACCGCTGCTTCAAATGGTTCGGTAAACTCCATGCACGATTCTTACATGCCGTTGGGGGGCATGATACCGATGTGGCTTATGCAATTAGGGGAGGTAGTATTCGGCGGCGTTGGATCGGGTCTTTACGGAATGATCGCATTTATTATAGTCGCAGTTTTTATCGCGGGGTTAATGATCGGCCGTACCCCCGAATATTTAGGCAAGAAGATTGAAAGTTACGAGATGAAAATGGCATCTTTGATGATTTTAATACCCCCAATTCTCGTTTTAGCGGGGACGGCAATTTCGATTCTTGTTCCCGCTGGCAAAAGCGCAATTTTAAATCCCGGCCCTCACGGGTTTAGTGAAATATTATATGCCTTCTCCTCCGTAGGGAATAACAACGGAAGCGCATTTGCGGGGTTGAGTACGAATAATCTTTACTACAATATCGCCCAGGGGCTTGTTATGTTTTTTGCAAGATACTGGCTGGTAATACCTGCGCTTGCCATTGCGGGGTCGCTTTCTAAAAAAAAGATCGTGCCTGTGAGTTCAGGGACGCTTCCCACGCATACACCGCTTTTTATCGTTTTTCTCGTTATGGTGATATTGATTGTCGGAGCCTTGACATTTTTCCCGGCATTGGCGCTTGGCCCGATTGTCGAACATCTTATGATAACAGGATCATAATATGGGTAAATCGCATAAACCAAAGTCATTATTCGATCTGTCGATTGCGGTTCCGGCTGCATTTGATGCGACAAAAAAATTAGATCCCAGGCATCAGATTAAAAATCCGGTAATGTTTGTGGTATTGGTAGGAAGCATATTGACTACCGGTTTGTACGTTCAGGCATTACTGGGCCGCGGTGAAGCCCCGGCAGGTTTTATTCTAGCCGTAACGCTATGGCTGTGGTTTACGCTCATCTTTGCTAATTTCTCGGAGAGCATGGCAGAGGGCAGAGGGAAGGCTCAGGCGGATTCTTTACGCAAGGCAAGAAAAGATACTCTGGCGAAGAAGCTTGCGCAGGCTAAGTGCGGGTCTCAATACGAAAAAGTTTCTGCCTCTACATTAAAGAAGGGCGATGTTGTTCTTGTCGAAACAGGCGATACGATCCCTATGGACGGAGAAGTTATTGAAGGCGTGGCAAGTGTTGACGAAAGCGCTATTACCGGAGAGAGTGCGCCTGTAATCCGCGAAAGCGGGGGAGATCGTAGCGCTGTTACCGGAGGCACACGCGTGCTTTCCGACTGGCTTGTAGTGCGTATTAGTTCAAATCCCGGAGAAACATTCCTTGACCATATGATCGCCATGGTAGAAGGCGCGAAGCGTCAGAAAACCCCTAATGAGATTGCACTAAGCATTCTCTTGGCGGTATTTACTTTGATTTTTCTATTAGCAACGGTGACGCTCTTGCCGTTTTCCATCTATAGCGTAACTTCCGCAGGGCATGGGACTGCGGTTACTGTCACTGTGTTGGTTGCGCTCCTGGTATGTCTTATTCCTACTACCATCGGAGGGCTGCTTCCCGCTATCGGAATAGCAGGTATGGACCGGATGATTCAGGCTAACGTTATTGCTACCTCTGGCCGGGCTGTAGAAGCATCCGGAGATGTAGATGTTTTACTATTAGACAAAACCGGGACTATTACTTTAGGTAACCGGCAGGCGGTAGCTTTTATTCCTAACCAAGGCGTTAAAATTGAATTTTTGGCTGATGCAGCGCAGATATCTTCATTAGCTGACGAAACACCCGAGGGCCGAAGTATCGTTGTCTTGGCCAAAGAAAAATATGGCATAAGGGAGCGTCAAATCCATGAACTCAATGCAAAATTTATTCCATTTACTGCGCAAACGCGCATGAGTGGCGTTGATTTGGG
The DNA here is from genome assembly GCA_035506355.1 of Candidatus Margulisiibacteriota bacterium. Classification (GTDB taxonomy): domain Bacteria; phylum Omnitrophota; class Gorgyraeia; order Gygaellales; family Profunditerraquicolaceae; genus DATJPP01. Next base: position 2,209 of record DATJPP010000167.1, read on the forward strand.
TGATGGCAGGCAAATTAGAAAAGGCGCGGTGGATGCGATTGAGCAATATGTGAAAAGTTCCGGAGGAGCTTTTCCTGAAGATTTGAAGGCTGCGATCATATCAATTTCCAAGGACGGAGGGACTCCTTTGGTTGTCGCAGAATACAATAATGTGTTGGGGGTAATCCACTTAAAAGATATTGTGAAGGGTGGTATAAAGGAGCGTTTTGCTGAACTTCGGCGCATGGGTATAAAGACGGTCATGATTACCGGAGATAATCCTTTGACCGCAGCCGCGATTGCCGCTGAAGCAGGTATGGATGATTTTTTGGCTCAGGCAACTCCTGAATCCAAGCTCAAATATATCCGAAAGATGCAGGAGGGGGGTAGGCTTGTGGCAATGACCGGAGACGGGACTAATGACGCGCCGGCCCTTGCCCAGGCAGACGTTGCCGTAGCCATGAATACCGGAACTCAGGCAGCCAAAGAAGCCGGAAATATGGTCGATCTCGACTCTAATCCAACAAAACTTATTGAGGTTGTCGAAATCGGAAAACAGCTTCTTATGACCCGAGGCTCTTTAACTACTTTCAGCATTGCCAATGACGTATCAAAGTATTTTGCAATTATACCTGCTGCATTCGCAGGAACGTATCCAGCGCTTAATGCGCTTAATATTATGCATCTAGCTACACCCGAAAGCGCTGTTTTATCGGCAGTAATTTTCAATGCGCTGATTATTATTTTTCTTATTCCACTTGCGCTTCGAGGAGTAAAATATAAGCCGATGCCGGCAAACCGCCTTTTGCGGGATAACTTGGTAATTTATGGGATAGGCGGCATAATCGCTCCGTTTATAGGAATTAAAGTAATTGATATGATTTTGGTTGCATTAACGTTGGCTAAATAAGAGAATATATATGTTTAGAGAGCAAGTTCGTACTGCAATAATGTTATTTATTATTCTCTCTGTAATCACGGGTATTATTTACCCGTTATCCGTGATGGGCTTTTCGCAGTTATTTCTTTATGAGAATGCCAATGGAAGCCTGATATCCCAGAAAGGAAAACCAGTAGGGTCTGCACTCATTGGGCAGTCGTTTGATGATCCTAAATATTTCTGGGGGCGGCTTTCGGCAACTACGCCCGCTCCTTTTAACGCTGCTTCTTCGTCAGGATCAAATTTAGGCCCGTTGAATCCTGCGTTGTTAGAGGCAGTGAAGGCCCGTATTAAAGCGCTAAAAGAGGCTGGCCCGGGAAATAATAGCGCTATTCCGGCTGATCTGGTTACATCTTCGGCAAGCGGATTAGATCCACACATTAGTATCGCAGCTGCTTTTTATCAAATGAACAGGGTTGCGCGTATCCGGGGCTTATCGCAAGGCGTCGTAAAAAAGATTATACTCCAAAATACAAGCAGCCGGTTCTTGGGAGTAATAGGAGAGCCGGTAGTAAATGTGCTTAAAGTGAATTTAGCTTTGGATGCACAAAATTCTAAATAGGGGTGAAATATGGACAGGCCTAATCCAGATGAATTGTTGGAGAATATAAAGCGCGAAGAATCGCAGAGGGGGAAGCTTAAAATATTCTTTGGAGCCGCTGCCGGAGTAGGCAAGACTTATTCCATGCTTGAATCCGCACGGATGCAAAAGAAAGAAGGTATCGATATCGTTGCCGGATGGGTTGAGACGCATAAACGTGTCGAAACAGAAGCCCTGCTTGAAGGTTTAGAAATCCTTTCTCCAAAAGTCATCAAGTATAAAAATGTTGAGCTTAGCGAATTTGATATTGATGCTGCCTTAGCAAGAAAGCCCGCCGTCATTTTAGTGGACGAGTTAGCTCATACCAACGCGCCTGGTTCGCGTCATCCCAAACGATGGCAAGATGTAGAGGAGCTTTTGGATAAAGGAATAGACGTATACACAACGCTTAATGTCCAGCATTGCGAGAGCGCCACCGATATCGTTGCTCAAATTACAGGGATTCCTGTCCGCGAGACCGTGCCTGACACAATGGTTGAAAATGCCGATGAAATAGAGCTTGTGGATTTACCTACGGAAAATCTTTTGAAACGCCTCAAAGACGGCAAGGTCTATCTTGGCGACATGGCAGAAAGAGCGACCCATCATTTCTTTCAGCCGGGAAACTTAATCGCCTTAAGGCAGCTGGCGCTGCGCTATACGGCGCACAATGTGGATGAAAAATTAATGGTTTATAAGCAGGCGCATGCCGTTTCCAAAGTATGGGGCGCACGCGATAGATTTTTGGTATGTATATCCGCAAGTCCCAATGCCGTTCGGTTAATCAGGGCAGGTAAGCGCATCGCCTCGGATTTAGGGGTTAATTGGAATGTTGTATATGTAGAAACCGGAGCGCAATCGAATGAGAAAGACCGGGCCAGGATAGCAGAAATGATGCGTCTTGCGGAAAAGTTAGGGGCACAGGTGGCGACTCTTAGCAGTCAAGACGTAGCAGAAGCTTTAATTTCTTATGCGCGTTCAAAGAATATTAACAAAATAATTGCGGGTAAACCGGAAAAATTAAAATTTAGAGAGTTTGTTTTGGGTTCGTCCATTATAGATAAATTAGCCATAAAATCCGGAGAAATAGACCTCTATTTATTAAGCGGAGAGAAACAGGGGGAGCCTATTAAAGTCCCTGCTTTGGGCATGGTTCCTTTTTCATGGGTAAATTTCTTAAAGACATTAGGCATAATTATACTTTGTACTTTAATAGACTGGGCCGTATTAAAGCATTTAGCCCTGGTTAATCTGATCATGATTTATTTGCTCGGAGTAACCTGGGCGGCCTTTAAATACGGACGCCGAATGTCTATGATAGCGTCTTTCTTGAGCGTTATATTTTTTGATTTCTTTTTCGTGCCGCCATACTTTTCAATCGCAATATCTGACATAGAGTATCTTTTTACTTTCGCAGTTATGCTTACCGTGGGTTTTATTATCGCACAGTTAACAGGTCGGCTTCGCAGGCAAGCTAATCTTATGCGCATTAGGGAGGATAGGATGCAGGTTCTTTATGCCTTAAGCCGCGAGTTGTCGAAAAGCTCCTATCCGGATGAACTCTTTAAGATCGCGCTTAAGCATATAGAAGAATATTTTAAGTGCAAGGCAGTTATTTTTACTCTCGAAGCCAAGAAAAATCTTACGCCTCGTTTTGGTTCTGTAGAAGAAATTAATCTTAATCCTAATGAGATTGCTGTTGCGCAGTGGTCATATGAGAATAAAAAGCCTGCCGGTAAGGATACCGATACTCTCCCGGGTTCAAAAGGATTTTATTTGCCATTTGTCGGAGCAGAGAAAACAGTAGGTGTCCTGGGAATGTTTCCTACTCAAGATAAGCAATTTGTGGATCCTGAACAATGGCATATCCTGGAGGTGTTCGTGAGTCAGGCCGCCTTGGCGGTTGAAGGAGCCCAGCTTGCCGCGACCGCCCTTGAAGCTGCGTCAAAGATCGAAAGCGAGCGTCTAAAAAATTTGCTTCTTACCACGTATTCTTCCGGTTTGCCCGGACCCTTAACCTCCATTTCTCATATCGCCTCCGAATTATTAAAACCTGAGAATATCAACGATGATTTAAAACGCGCGTCATTGATCGCGAAAATGCGTCAGGAGATTGATCGCTTGAATACGCTCATCGCTGAAATACCTCAAATAATTGAATCTGAAGCATAGCAGGACTCCCTGTCTCTTCGTTTTTACGTTGCTCTTTTAGTTTGGAGGTGTCATTAACCGCGCGAGGATCTTTGGATACCAAAAGAGATTAAGGTAGCCATTAGATGCAATAGCACAAGGCCACTGGCAGTAGCAATTATTCTCCCTGATCTTTGTTCTGGCCATTTTTGCCTTTTCAGCAATTACTATTTTTTTAAAATCATAATCCCCGGTCCTGAGATTACCTAATTCTTCCCGCAACAACTCACAGGCATACACAGCGCCATTATTATCCAGAACAATAAATTTTCTTGCAGCCAAACATCTGCTAAACCCCTTTTTCTGCTCATATTCTTTAAATGAAATATGGCAAAAATACTCTAATATCTCCCGGTTGAATCGTTGTTTTAAACGGCCAAATCCCGCCGCCCTTTTTATCGGGAAGGTCATTTTCTTGATCAATTCCAGATAGTTGTGAATTGGGATCAATTCGTAAGCAGCGCTTGTGCATGGAGCAGACCTGAGAATATTCAAGCATTGCCTGTCAAAATCAAGGTTATGGCTAAAATAATCTAAAATCTCTTCAATGCTATTTGCATTTTCTTTTATTACCGTCGTGTTTATGGCTAAAGTCAGTCGAGGGAACCGCAGTTGTAAGGATTTTAGCCTTCTCAACGTGTCCTGAGCGCTAATACCGCAATCCTTAACACCCTTAATTGCATCCTGCAGTTTTCCCGCGTCATCTAAAGCCACGATAACGGTCAGGTAGAGTTGTTTGCAGTCAATCAGTATCCTTTCCACTGTATCAATTATCTGCGATGTCAGTATTCCATTGGTTGCAATAGAGATAATCCTGGTGCTGCAATTAGAATAGAATAATCTGCAGATTTCATATATGTCCTTCCTCAAGAAAGGTTCTCCGCCTGTTATAGTCAGCCAGCTCAAGAATTTTATTTTTAATGTAACCTTTTCGATTTCTTTCAAAGAAAGATCTTCCTTTTTGCCTGCCTGGGGATGCTGTTTGTTAAAACAAAAATAGCAGGAAGCATTGCACTCTTTTGTAACGAAGAAAAATATCCTGGATAGAGCCGAAGGGGCGGCGATATTCATAAAAATCCTTATATGCCAGGCAATAGAATTGATGCCCGCAAGGATTACCTCAAGCAGCCTTTTTAGATGGCCATAAAGATAGAGCAAATCGGATACAAAAACAAGTAGAGGCAGAGATAGCACGACGATTGGACGAGGCAGTTCTTTAGCAGCAGAGAAAATAAAAGGCAGTTGTGTGGTGATATAGAGAATAGAGATATAGAGAAATGGCGGCCATACCTTTGTTGTCAGAGAGAAAATCATTGAAATGAGCGTGAGCAGGGAAAGGAGGTAAAGGATAGATTTATAAAATCTATGCGGTTCTTTTATAAGCGAGATTCCGCATAACACGGTAACAATTGCCCCGCTGTAGCCTAAGTTGATGGTTTGCGCTAAGCTATTTAATAAGGAACCCTTCTTATTATGCACTACCGATAGGGAAGGGTAATATATTAATCTTCCGCGCTTAGCGAGCTCGGTACACATTATGGTGTCATCGCCGCCAACCCTCCCATTGCAATAAATTAGTTCCGATTTCTTTCTTTCCTTTAATAGGACTGTTTTCCAAAAAGCGCAATTTCCTCCTGAAAGAGAAATAAGCTCACGGGGTTTTCTATAAAGGATATTCTTGAGGTCCCAATAATTAACTACAAGGGCGCGGAGCGGGTTAGTGTCTTTGGGAAGTGTATATCTACCCCCGATACCCATTACGTCTTCAGAGATTTTTTTGTTTATTTCGGATAACCAATTATCGGGAGCTATGCAATCAGAATCAAGGAATGCCACAACCTCTCCAACGGCTGAAGATACGCCTTTATCCCTGGCAAATGCCGGGCCCCTTCGTTCTGGAAGATTTATAATTTTGCAGGGGTATTTCTTTGCGATATCTATAGACGCATCACTTGAGCAGTCATTGACCAGAATGACTTCAAAATCTTTATAATGATTTTTAAAGATACTGTTAAGGCAGTCTTTTAAGGTTTCACCGGCATTATAAAAAGGGATAATTATAGATATCTTTTTCTCTGGCATTAAATATCTCTCGGTGCCCGGGTATCCTGGAAAATTAATTTTTGCCTAAACTATACCTGTATTTAAATATTCCCCAGTACATTTGTAACGCCTTTAGCCAGCTCATTTTCTTGCCCTGCTCCTTATATCTGGCTGTATATTTAATGGGGACTTCGTATATCTTATGACCCAGATTTAGTAATTTAGCCGTTATCTCTGTCTCAAATCCAAAGTTATTTGAATTTATGTTTAGCCCATTTAAGGCATCCCGCTTAAATACTTTATATCCAGTATTGACATCGCTTAGTTTAGTTCCGTATAATAAGGCAAGCGTAATATTTGAAATTATATTAGCAACCCTATTTATTAATTTCATTCCCTCGATTTTACCTTTGAATCGCGAACCATACACAACAGAGGCTTTATTTTTGAGGATCGGTTCTATAAGCAAAGAATAATACTTGGGGTCATATTCCAGGTCAGCATCCTGAATGACTATTATATCTCCTGTCGATTTCTCTATTCCTAATCTTATCGCTGCGGTTTTCCCCATATTTATCTGAATATTAAATACCTTTATTCCGGGAAAATCATGGTATTTTTCTAATATTTTTCCAGACTGGTCTTTCGATCCGTCATTTATTATTATGATTTCTCTGCCTACGCCATAAGGCAGTTCTGCGCCAACAACTTTTTTAATTAACTCTTCAATGAACTGGGCTTCGTTATATAGGGGTATGATTATGGAAATTTTCACTTTTCGGGTATCTGTTTCGCTTTTTCGGTAGCTTTACAAAAAGATAATATGGCTAATGGCGGAAGGATTGGCATATCTAGAATATATTATACATTTTATTCTATCATAAACGATTAAATAAACAATAATTTAAACAATCCTATCCGGAATTCCGTGGACAGTGATAATCAAAAATGATATACTAACTCATCCCATGATGACGTGCTAAGCGACATAACTATTTGGATTTATTGATGAAAGAGGAAAAGCAGGGAAGCTGGTTCCTACTTTGCTCTATTGTAATAGTTGTGTCATTGCTATCCTTTTATATGGCAATCTCCCGCCGTTATCCCTATTATTTTATTTGGGATATGGACTTCATTACCGCATTAGATACGGTAGCGATCAATAGCGGATTGCTGCCAGATCATATTCTACACCCCGGTTTTGGCATGTATCTTATCTTAGTTTTAAGCAGTAAAATAGCTTATTGTCTCGGTAACCTATCGATATTGAACTTCCGGGACGTGGCAGTTTCTCTGAACCCGCTTAACGGTATGGCAGAGCTCACGGATTTTATCAGGTTTCATTCTCCTGTCTTGGCAGTAAGCATTGTCGTAATATTAGCCTTAGCCCTGCGCCTCCTATCCGGTAGGCTAAAATGGACATTCCTTCTTTTTTTAGCGGTTTTAGGCACACAAGAATCACTTATTTATCATGCCAGCATGGTGCGGACAGAACTCTACAGTGTTTTTTATTGGAGCTGTGCGATCTTTGCCATGGCTGGTGCGGTAAAGTCCAGTCGCTATTTCGCCAAAACGTTACTTCTTTTTTTGACAGGACTATTCCTGGGCCTCTCATTCCTGACTAAGGCCCAGTCATTTTTGTTCCTTTTAATTTTATTAATTTTATTTTTTCTTAATCTTTCTTTATTCCCCGGGCATCAGGTGAAAGAAGGCAGGGGTATAACAAGAAGAGGGTTACAGGTGATGTTAGTCCTGAGCCTCTTCAATCTTCTGGTTTTTCTTTCCCTATGCATTGCGTCATATTATTCTTGGAATCCGAAGGAATATATAGCGGGCGTTCTAAATTTTTTTATTACTCCATTAACAGTTATTTCTTCTTTGAGTTTTCTTATTTTGTTTCTATACCAACTTAACCTGTATACATCAAGGAGAATATCGCCGGAAAGTTTCACACAGGTATCATTTCTGAATATCATTGCGTCAGGTTTCCTCATCTCTTTTATGTCGCATTTTTTCCTTTACTCGCATCCTTTAGTATCGTTGCAGTATCTCTTGAGGGATTTTAAGTTATTATTTTTTGGATGGTTTAGTAATATCTCCGAATGGTTTTTCGCCCCGGATAAATTCGCGTCCTACCTAAGGTACAATCCACTATTAGTTATTACGAATTTACTTCTTACCTTACTTCTGGCTTTGGGCTACAGGTTATGGTTTCTGAGGATAACAAAAAAACAGCTGGCCCTTTGCCTATCTATCAGCACATTAGCCGCCCTGGTTAACATATTTGGGACGCGGCCTATGTTACGCGATGTTATCTGGAGCGAAACAGCCCTTAATTTCATAAACCTTTTTTATTTCGTCATTCTTATCCAAAGG
>DATJPP010000168.1:0-5606 GCA_035506355.1 Candidatus Margulisiibacteriota bacterium
TCAAACTTATCCCTCCCGTGATGCAGGCCTTGCTTAGGGATAAAGAATTGGATCTCCAGGGTTTTTTATGCCCCGGCCATGTCTCTTGCATAATCGGGACCAGGCCTTATGAGTTTATCCCCAGGGATTATAGCATAGGCTGCTGCGTCACGGGTTTCCAGCCTCTGGATATTTTAGAAGGACTCTACTTCCTGATGTTGCAGATTAACAGGAAGAGCCCGAAGGTAGATAATCAATACGTCCGGCTGGTAGGAAGAGATGGTAATCCGCGCGCCAAGAGGTTAATCTTTAAGGTATTTAAGAGCTGCAATGCCTCTTGGAGGGGATTAGGCAGGATCCCCTTGAGCGGGCTTAAGCTGAGAGAGGAATATTCTGCGTTTGACGCGCAGCACGAATTCGGGATTCAAGAAAAGGAATCTACGGTTAAAGAGAAAAATGGATGCAAGTGCGCTTTAGTTTTAAGGGGGCTGCTTTCTCCGCCCGAATGCCGCTTATTCGCTAAAGGCTGTACTCCGCTAAAGCCCCTGGGGCCGTGTATGGTTTCCAGCGAAGGATCATGCAATGCTTATTACCGATACCGTTAAAAAACCGCTGATTTTTTACTTTTTGTTTTTTGCCTTATTTTCTGGATGCGCCCGGAAGGGTGCATTGGAGGAAGCGCAAGGCTATATCCGCAGCTCTGATACTTATTACCAGAAGGCATTAGGCGTCTACAAGGGATTGATCAGCCAGGCCGGGGATTTGGATAAGCTGCATTTTGAACTAGGCCGGGTATATTACAGCCATGGAGATTTTGAGCAGGCCGTGCAGGAGCTCTCCAGGACTAAAGCTGCTGAGGCAGGGAAACTCTTGGCAGTCTCTTATTACCATCTTGGCAGCTTTACCGAGGCTTTGCAGTTATTTGAGAAGCAGGAATCCCATGACGAGGAATGCCTCTACTATTACGCCCTCACCTGCGAAAAATTGAACCTCTTTGACCAGGCGCTGGATATTTACAGGAAGATAAGTGGTGGAAGATTAAAAGATAAGGCGCTCTCCAGGATAGGGCTTATTGAGAAGCAGGCAAGGCCGCTTAATATCAGGGATATTGATCCTAAGGTCAGCAATATCTTAAGCACTTCTCCTTCGCTAAAGGATTACCCGCAGGCCGGCGCACTCATCCTCTTCTGCGACGAGAATATAGAGATCAAGCCGGATAATACCCAGGTTTCTTATTTGCATTACGTGGTCAAGATCCTGAATGAACGTGGAAAAGAGGATTTTGCGGAAGTCGGCGTTGACTACGACTCTACCTATGAAAAGGTGGAGTTGGAATACGCACGCACCATCAGCCCCGATGGACGGGTAACCGATGTCGGTAACCGCCACATCCGGGATGTATCCAAGTACACGGAGTTCCCGCTTTACAGCAACGCGCGTGTATACATCATATCTTTCCCCGAGGTCTCCGACGGCGCCTGCGTAGAGTACAAGCTAAAAATATACCGTAGCCAGCTGATGAATAAAAAAGACTTCATCCTGAGCTATCCGGTTCAAGCCTCGGACCCGATTATTGCGGCGAATTTTTCTCTCAGCATCCCCAGGGAGCTTCCGCTGCACTTAAAGATTATTAACGAGGATTATAATGACTTCGGGGCGCAGCTAAAGCCTGCGGTCGATGAGAGAGGGCCGAATATAGTTTACCGCTGGCAATTTAAAGATATCCCTCAGATTATACCTGAGTCGCACATGCCGCCTTCCTCTTCCATAAATCCCACTATTTTGCTCTCTACCTTCTCTTCCTGGAAGGATATTTACAGCTGGTGGTGGGGCCTTGCCAAAGATAAGCTTAAGATAGATGCATCCATTAAGGAGGCCGTAGCGGAATTAACGAAAAAATCCTCTTCGCCGGAGGAGAAGGCAAGATTGATTTATAATTTTTGCGCGCAGAAGATACGTTACGTGGCTGTTGAATACGGGAGGGCGGGTTACGAGCCGCATGAAGCCCCGCTCATCTTTAAAAATAAATACGGGGATTGTAAAGACCAGGCTATCCTCCTGGTGACTATGCTCAAAGAAGCGGGGTTTTTAAGCTACCCGGTGCTTATCCCCACAAAAGACCACTATAACCTTAACCAGGATTTTCCCGCTGCCTTCTTCGACCATTGCATAGCTGCCCTTCTCTTAAACGGGAAGATGATTTTTCTCGACCCCACGGCAGAAACCTGTTCCTTCGCAGATTTGCCTGCCCAGGATCAGGGCCGCAGGGTCTTGATAATACAGGATAACTCCCACAAGATATCAGAGACAGATTTTTATGCCGCCGGTCATAACCTGAATAAGCAGGAACTAAAGATAAAGATAAACGGTGATGAAAGTATGAGTGCTGAGAAAGCGATTTTTACTTACGGGGTATACAGCCAGGCCCAGCGTTACTGGTTGCTTTATACGCAGCCGGCATTGGTCGAGGAGACGATAAAAGAGAAAATACAGGAGATCTCGATCGGCGCCTCGCTTAAAAATTATGAGGTTTCGAATCTCCGCGACCTTAACCAGCCGGTAGTATTGCGTTATTCTTTCGGGGGGTCGGAATATTTCACCAATGCCGGGAAGTTGAGGCTCCTGCCGCAACTTTCCGGTCTGGATAATTCTTTGGCGGCTAAGGATGTACGCAAATATCCGATGGATTTTAACATCCTGGATAGCAAGGAGACTGCAATTGAGATTGAAATCCCTGCTGGTTTTGTTGTAAAATATATGCCGGAGAGCATCCTGGAAGACAGCCCCTGGTTAAAATATTCATCCGGATACAGTAGCGCGGGTAAAGAAAAGATATCTTTTAGGGAGAAGATAGAATTGAAGCAGAATATAATCCGTCGGGAAGATTACCCTCTTTTTAAGGCGTTCTACGAGAAGCTGGCTAAAGCCATTAAACAAAGGATAGTTGTAGAGAAGGAATAGTTATGCATAAAAATGCAAAGGCAGCCGAACGCAGAAAATACCTGCGCTTAAACTTCGTATTCCCCGTCCAATTCCGCCTCTTAAGCCTTGACGGGAAACATTTCTTATCGAGTTGGCTGCAGGGTTTTACCAGCAATATCGCCAACGGAGGTATTTGTCTGCGCATAAACAATCTCAATCCCGAATTGGCAGAGGTGATAAGGGGAGAGAAGGCCAAGTTCTCCCTTGAGATAGAGATGCGCTTGAATCGTAAGCCGATTGCGGCCTTAGCCCGCGTAGCCTGGGTGGAAGGGGCGGTAAGCGAAGCCAACAAATACCTCGTCGGATTAAGCTATGAAGAGATAGACCCCCTGCAAAACAGGCAGATTATGCGCCAGGCCTGGATGATGAAGCTGTTCGTCCCCCTGACCCTCTCCCTTATTATCCTCTTAACCGCGGTCTTCGCCGTAAACAGCGCTATCAGCATTCAGTTGATCAAAGGGAACAAGTCGCTGGTTGAACAGTTGGTAAAGATACTCCAGGAGTCAAGTGTCGCCAAGCAAAGAGTCAAGGAGATAAACAAAGAGAGACAGGATTTACAAATAAAGATTCTAAGCCTCACCCAGCAGATGCAGACCCTGGAAGAGGATATGACGAGTAAGGAGGAACTGAAAGGGAGGGAGATCAGGCAGCTGAACACCCTGATGCGCAGGCTGGTTGAGGAGAAAAATGCCCTGCAGGAACAACTTATTGCCGTCCAGCACCAGGAGAATTCCATTACCGAAGACCTGCTGCAGCTGGATAAAAAGAAGAATACCCTTGAGAAGGCTAATCTGGACAAGATGTACCGGTGGATTCAGGTCCATCAAAATCCGCGCACCGGGCTGGTTTTGAGTTTTGAGGGGGACAGGGATATCGATAATTTAGGGTTTACCTATGACCAGGCATTATCGGCGATCGCCTTCAGTTACCATTCCGATTTTGAGCGGGCGAGGAAGATCCTGGAATTTTACCAGTTTAAGGCCAAGAGGATAGACGGCAGGTTCTTAAGCGGCTATTACGTTTTAGACGGGAGCCCGGCGGAATATGTAGTGCATTCCGGCCCCAATATCTGGATAGGGATTGCCGCCATGCACTATACCAGCAAGTCCCAGGATATGAGGTTCGTGGAACTGGCAGAGGATATTGCCAGGGCAACTATGCAATTGCAGGGGCAGGATGAAGAAGGCGGCATAAAGGGAGGGCCGGGACTAGAGTGGTATGCTACCGAGCATAATCTGGATGCCTATGCCTTTTTTGATATGCTCTTCAAATTCAACAGAAAACCAGAATATGCAAAGGCGCGGGATAAGGTCCTCTCCTGGCTGCTTAAGCATACATATGATAAAACGGATATTCCGATCAAGCGCGGCAAGGGAGACTCCGCTATCTCCACCGATACCTATGCCTGGTCTATCGCTTCTATCGGCCCGGAAAAGCTGGAAGAATTGGGGATGAGCCCGGATAGGATCATGGAATTTGCGGAGGAGAATTGCAGCGTTGAAGTCTCTTATAAGCGTCCGGAGGGGAATACCATTAAAATAAAAGGTTTTGATTTTGCCCCCCAGCGCCACCTCTCCAGAGGCGGGGTTGTCTCTTCGGAATGGACGGCGCAGATGATAGTCGCTTTCAAGATCATGGCCGATTTCTATTATAAAAAGGGGATGGTTGCCAAGGCGCGCAACTATGAACTAAAAGCGGATTCCTATCTTGCAGATTTGGGAAATATGATTATTTCAAGCCCTTCTCCCTCCGGCCAGGGGGAGAGCTGTCTGCCTTACGCGACTGAGGAACGGGTTGATACGGGGCATGGCTGGTTAACTCCCAAAGGAAGAAGCACGGGCTCGGTGGCAGGGACTATTTACGCCATCTTCTCTTATTATAAATATAATCCTCTGGAACTGAAGGAATGAAGCTTGCCCCGGGGTCCATTTATAAGAAACTTTATTCTACTTTTGGTCCTCAGCATTGGTGGCCGGCAGAGAGCCCTTTTGAAGTGATGGTAGGGGCGATCCTTACCCAGAACACCAGCTGGCAAAACGTAGAGAAGGCACTGGGGAACCTTAAGAAGCACGGCTTGCTAAAACCCGATAAGCTTCTTTCGCTTCCGGAGAGAAAACTGGCCCTCCTGCTTGTGCCTGCGGGTTACTATAACATCAAGGCCAAAAGATTGAGGAATTTCTTGAAATTCTTATCCAGGGATTACAGAAGCAATATCAACAGGATGGCATCGCGGGATCTTCCCTTCTTGCGCCGGCAGCTGCTCTCAGTTAACGGGATAGGCCAAGAGACAGCCGATTCCATACTCCTCTACGCGCTGGATAAGCCCGTATTTGTGGTGGATGCTTATACCAAAAGAATATTATCCCGGCACGGCTTGATCAAGGAAGAAGCGGCTTATGAAGAGGCGCAGGATTTTTTTATGAAACGTCTTAAAAGAGATACCCGGCTATTTAATGAATACCATGCCCTGCTGGTAAGGCTGGGTAAAGAGTTTTGTTCCAAGAAAAAGCCCAGATGTTCGGCCTGTCCTTTACACGGATAAGGGGAGAGGAGGTTACTTATGCGTAGAGGCTTGCTGATTTTATCTTTTTGCTTAAGCTTCTTCTCCGCAGCCTGGGGGGCACCCTGTTACGGGACCCGCCTTC
>DATJPP010000169.1:0-2579 GCA_035506355.1 Candidatus Margulisiibacteriota bacterium
CCTAACACATCGGTAAAGAAAACCATGCGGTTACTCACCACCATTGTCCCCAAAAGTGCGAACAAAGGCGTAACCAGTAATACCGCTAAAAGCGCATTATTCATAAAAGAATATTGCGTCCAGGTAAACGGCAAAATATGCAGTAATTTATACCAGACCTCAATGATTACCATTTTTATTCTCTTTTGGCATCAAATTCGGCAAACAAGAGATATTCCATAAGCTCGGGCCGAATGTCTTTACTAGCTTCTCATTTGAAAGGACAACTTTTGGCTCTCCTTCAGCGATTACAGAACGATTAAGGAATATGAGCCGATCAACATAACATGATACACCTGCTAAATCGTGAGTTACCAGGATTACTGCGATATCATATTTTTTTCTTAAATCATCCACGATTTGATAAAAAAGAGACAACCCTTTGACATCTACCCCGCTGGCCGGCTCATCTAAAAGTAACAATTCGGGTTCAGGGGTCATGGCGATCGCAAGCAATACGCGCTGTAATTCTCCTCCCGACAATTCTCCGATTCTTCTCTTTAGCAGGTGTTCGGCGGAAAACAAAGATAAAACACTTTTTACTTTTTCTAATAAATCATAATTTATCCCTGTCCAGACAGGATGACAGCTTATCGCCGAAGCCACCAAATCCGCCACACTGATGGGAGAGCTAAGATCGAACTGCAGCTTTTGCGGAACATAGCCTATCTTTGGTTTCTTAGAAGCGCTGCCGGCAATCCGAAATACTATTTTGCCTTGATAGGCAATTTCGCCTAAAATTGTGCGTAACAGAGTAGTTTTCCCGGCACCGTTCGGTCCGACAACACCAATGACTTCCCCGCAGTTGACATGTAGATTGACATTATCAAGTATGGCATTATCGCCAAATTTGACTGTTAAGTTATCAATCTTCGTACAGCAATGCTCGCAGGTTTTCATTAAAGTGATTACTGCTCCATTATTTTAGTTCTGAAAAGCTTGTTTCAAAACCTTAAGGTTATTCTTCATTATATTGATATAGGCGTCATAATCGTCCGGCCCGGTTACCGCAGGATCAAGGACGTATACCTTAGCGCCTGTTTCTTCTGCGATTGTCTGAGCTGCGGCAACAGGATATTGAGGCTCGCCGAATAACGGTAAAATACCATTCTTCTTTATCAAATCTACGGTTTCAGCAAGCTCTTTCGCGCTTGGTTCGCTTCCCGGCTCTCTCTCAACTACAGCAGCAATCTTTAAATCGAATTCCTGGGCAAAATAAGGGAATGCCTCATGAAAGGTTATAATTGACCTGCCCTTATAAGGTGTTAATTCAGAATGCATCTTTTGGCGCAGAGCTTCAAGCTTTGAAACATAATTAGCCGTATTTTTTGCGTAGAGTTCTTTGTGGTTTGGATCAAATTCTTCCATTGCCTTACCTAAATTCTTTACCTGGATTATCGCATTGGAAATACTCACCCATAGGTGCGGGTTATCCCCTTCATTGCCATCTCCCTTGATAAGAGGTATGCCGCCTGCTAACTGTATTATTTTAATATTGGGATGCTGGGCGATAATTTTGTCTAAGAAAGACTCCATCCCTGCGCCATTAGCCACCAAAACCTGCGCGTCAGCAAGTTTCTTCATATCATTGGTAGTAACCGTGTAATCATGTAAGCATCCGGTTAACGGTGGAGTAAGATTCTGAACTGAAACGCCGGGAACATCTTTTACGACATTCTTCGTCATGATATACATCGGATAGAACGATGCGACTATCTTGATGTCCTTATCTTCGCTGGCAGCATGACCAACAGAAACGAAAGAATAAACCATAAAGAAAATCGATAAAATAAATGCGGAAATACGATACCTAAACATACTCTCTCCTTTATTAAGCTATAAAATTATCTTGTGATGCTTTAGAAACTAAAAAGGAGGTGCGTGGGAGAATTGAGTAACGAAATGGGAAAAAACCGGCAGGGTAAAGAAAAATAAGCGGCAAAAACAGAGGAATGCGAAAAAGATCAATAACGACACGACGGGAGAAACAAAAACAGTATTATTATGCACCCAAAGGCAAATCGGGCAATCGTGCCCGTCATCTCCATCATGATGCAATCCGTGAGAAAGCGGGTGGAATATCACTATCCCAAGGAAAACAGCAAAAACAACCAGTAATAAAAATGATATTCTCTTCCTCATTTGCACTTTGAACACAATCCTTCTATTTGTAATTGATGCGTTTCTGCTTTAGCATTAAGCTTGTTTTCGATAAACTGTGAAACGGCTTTAAAATTACAGAAATCGACTTCTTCAACCTTCTTGCATTTACGGCACGTAAAATGGTGATGATGTTCATGCGGATGGACACAAAGCATATAACGCAATTGGCGATCTTCCGACAAAGACCGAATTAAAATGCCTGCTCTGGAAAGTTCCTCTAATATCCGATAGACTGTAGGCAACCCCAAGGTCGGGAGTCTATTTCTTAATTTCTTATGAACGTCGTATGGCCCCATGCACACACCACTATCCTTAAATAGACTGATAGCAGCCTTACGCCTCGGAGTTATTTTTAGCTTATTATCTTTTAATATTTG
>DATJPP010000170.1:0-10767 GCA_035506355.1 Candidatus Margulisiibacteriota bacterium
CGCAGGTATATCTTGCCCCTTTTTTCGCCTTCGAGCCTGTTTTTGCATTGCTTGCCTTTCTCTTCTTTTCCATATTACCCTCCTTTTTTGTTGCGTCCTTCTTTTAAGTTACGGCATTAAGGTGATGGCCTGCACAGGACATTCTTCAGTTGCCTTTTGAGCGCATGCATGATTTTCCTGGGGAACGGGATTTTTATACGCGACTGCCTTGTCTTCCTCCATCTTAAAAACAGCGGCGCAGGTTTGCGTGCATAGCGTACAACCGATGCATATCTGTTGGTCTACCGATGCTCTCATCTTTTAACTCCTCATTCAAATTTTGATATTACCGATTTATATTTCTCATGGATTAACGTCCTGTCGAATTCCCTGAATTCGCAGAGCATTTTGCTTAACTCCTGCTTGCTGAAATATTGCATTACCGGAATAAAAAATTGTTTGTCCTCCTTGCGGATATGCCCTTCATACAGCCTGACTAAATCTTCTATGATTGCGGTTATTGACTTTGCCGCTTCGCTGCCATGCCTTTTACATATTTCCTCAACGCCGTCAGCTAACTTGCCCACCAAGCCCCGGGCACGCGCATGTTCGGCTATCAAAACCTCCAGCATTGCCTTGTCGGTTGCAACAAGGGTCTTTGTCTTAAGCGCTTTAAAAAGAATATCCTCTTCTTTGCCGTGATGGCACCTATCGGCATAAAAACGGAAAAAGTCTACTGCGGAATCCAGCAATCTTATGTTTACTTGATGGTTATCGCGCATTTTTGCCGATTCTCTTTCAATCAAAGCCACCATGCGCTCAATAAGCCGGTGTTCAATCATTAACGGGCCTATAGGGAGTATATTCGTCTCTGATTTGCTATTCATAACTTTATGCTACCTCGGGGTGTGTATACACAGCTTGGATCCGGACCATCCACCGAAGCTCCGTGCGCCGAGAATTCTGCCTTGGCGATCTGGTCGTGTTTCTCAGACTTCCAATCCGCACTTTGAAACAACCCCTTGAAATCTGCCATGGCATTATCTCTCCTTTTACTTTAAATAAACTATTCAACAATAAAAATGGCCCTGGTAACAAAAGACAATACGGCCCGACCTTCGTTGTTATGCCTCGCCGCCTCCAACACCTGTGCAGTACCATTCTTTATATCAAACAGGTTGGGACCAACCCTTTTGCACAATAAGACGCATTCGGACTCAACGGGCGGATTTTCCTGCTCTGCCTCGCATTCGCTACGCTTGCTAAAAATCCTTCTACATGTCTCAATAATCCTCTCGTTTCTATTTCCCTCTCCCATTTTTTAGCCCTTTTGTTGGTGAATCTTTACGCCTTAGAGACCGAGTAGAAGCGAAAGCTCGACGGCATGCTCCTGCTCCTCAATTATTATATGCCTGACCTCATGCTCCAGCGTCTCAAACTCATAAGTGAGGTCTTTCTTGCCCTCGATCACCTTATCGTAGATCTTCCTGTAAAAATCTATTGCCTCCTTCTCGTTGCCAAGGTTAACCTTGAGGATATCCTTTACTTCTTTTGCCTTATGGGTCGGGGCAAGCCCCATGCTCGGTTCCCCTCCCAAATAACTGCCTATAAGGTTACGGAATTGCTCTTCATGCCTGCCCTCATCAGAGGCAATCTCCTTAAACCTCTCGATTATCTTCTCCGCGCCCAGCCCCTTTATGAGTTCTGCATGAGCGAGGTACTGGATCCTCGCGGCATGCTCCAGCTCCAGGGCCTGGTTTAACATCTGCAACAGTGTTTTTCTTATCTCTGCCATCAAAAACCTCCTTCTTAGTTATCTGTCGTGTTTTGCGCTTTCAACACCTCTTCTATCTCCGAAATCACATCCAGCGGGTTAAAAGGTTTCTTAAGGCATTTTTTTATGCCGCACATCTCCAGCAATGAAGTATATCCGTCTTTATAGTACCCGGTCATGGCGATAATGGGGATATGGCCCAGTTCCGAAAGCCGCTTCAGTTCATACGCCAGCTGAAAACCGCTCTTTTGGGGCATCTTCAGGTCCAGCAGGATGAGGTCCAGCTTCTCCTTGTAGGCTATATCCAGGGCTGAAGAGGCATCATTAGCCGCGATCATATCGTAGCCGCTCAAAGCAAGGGTCTCCTTAAGCTCCTGCAAAAACTCTTTATCATCATCTACTATCATTACCTTGTGGTTAGCCATCTTCTGCCTCTTATCTAGCACTTCTCTTTAATATCCCTCCATCTTCTTTTTGTCTTTCATCATCCCCATGCCGCTCTTCGGCATACCCATCTCTGCCTTAGGCATACTCATCCCGGACATGTCAGTTCCGGCTTCTTTTATCTCTGTGATATCGACCGTGCTGATTCCTCCTCGTTCATTAACCTTACCCTTAGCCTCGACCATCTTGGAAACATAAGGAAGCATCTTCTTCGAAGGGCTGGTCATATGGTCCGAGGTAATGACTAAGTATACCTTGCCTGTGCCTTCCTCAAGTATCCCTGCCGGCTCTCCTGCCTCTAAACAGGCAAGCGCACAGGTCTTATGCTCTACCCCCTTCTCTCCGGCAATCGCATAACAGGAAAGATCAATCACCTCTCCTTTTATGGTCTTCTCTTCCTGAGCAAAAACCGAACCAAAAACAACAACTGCGCCAAGCACTGCTAAAACTACTGCCTTTTTCATTTCTCCTACCTCCTCTCGAGTATAACCGCTCTACCTGCTATCTTTTCAATACCAATTCTATCTCGCTGATCAACTCCCCAATCTCAAAGGGCTTCTTGATGCGCCCGGACATATTATGCATGTCCAAAAGATTGGAGCGGTCTTCAATAGGAAAATATCCGGACATGGCGATAATAGGGATGGCTACGGTTTCCTTAGCCTCTTTTAAGGTTTGCGCCACCTGGAATCCATTAGTTCCGCTTAAGCGCAAATCCAGTAGTATCGCATCCGGCCTGACCCTGCGCGCTAACCTTAGGGCCTTAGCGGTATCAGAAACTGCCTTGGCGTCATATCCGCACAAATACAGTGTTTCCTGCAGCTCCTGGGAAAATGCCCCGTTGTCATCGACGATCATTATCTTTTCATTCGCCATATCGTCCCTCCTTTTCTTGATCTCAGCTTCAATTAAATGTTATCATAGCGAAATTGAAAAAAAAGTGAATGGGCGGATTCCGCTTAATATTGACTTTTTTCTATCGCTGGATTGGAAAACAAGCGTTAAAACGAGGAGCCGATATTTTGAAGCAGGACTTCTATATCGAAGGGTTTGGTTATTACTCCGGATACCAAGTTCAGGACTCCCTCTTCTTTCAGGAGCTTGCCGATAAAGGACCTGCCGGAGATGATAAAGACCTTTCCGGAGGGATTCTTTTCTTTTGCTATTCTCAAAAGCTCTATTCCGTTTAAATCCGTCATCTTATAATCAAAAAGGTAGGTATCATATTCCTTCAGGCAGATAAGCTCCCGGCCTTTGAGAGAATGCGAAGTATTATCAACCTCGTACCCCTCATCGCGCAGGATGGAAGCTACCTCCTGGCATAATTCCGCGTCGTCATCTACTAACAGTATCTTTTTTGCCATCTTCCTATTGCGTAATCGGCAGGCTCAAGGTTACCGTGGTCCAGCTTCCTTTCTTGCTCTCGATCTCAATCGAACCGTTATGCAGGTGCATTATTTCGCGGCAAAGCGGAAGCCCCAGCCCCGTGCCTTTGGCCTTGGTAGTAAAGAAAGGCTCAAACAGCCTATTCAAGACTCCCTCATCTATCCCTTCCCCGTTATCGTTAATGGCTATCTTCAACACATTCTCGCCCTTTACGGACTTTAAAGTTATCCTTCCGCCTTCATCTGGGATGGCTTCAAAGGCGTTGACAAGGATATTACTGAAAACTTCTTTCATCTGCAGGGCATCTGCTTTAACCAGCATATCCTTCATGGAATTCAGGTCGCTATCTATAACGGCGTGCTTTTGCGCAAAACGTTCCTGGGCATCATGGATACAGGCCTTCAGGATATTGTGTATGTTTATACTATCCAGCCTTGGCATTTTAATCCTGGAATAAAAGAGAAGATTGCTGATGATCTGCTCGCTTTCATCGACTTTTATATCTATATTCTTCAGGTGGCTTTCCAGAGCACTGTCTTTGCTCTTGCGTTTTATATTATAGGAAGCCATTTTGATTGCGGCCAAAGGATTACGCAGTTCATGGGCAACGGTGGCAGCAAGCATGCCGATATCAGAGAGCCTCTTGCTCTCGGCTATAGCATCCCTGGCCTGCATAAGCTCTTCCTGCGCGCGCTTGCGCTCGGTAATATCGATTCCCATCTCCATTATGTGGGTAGAGCCGTCTCTTTCCTGGAAGGGAAAATCGTAGATATCGTAATTACGGCCGTCGGGGCCCAGCCACTCCCAGTTATGCGGGAGGTTGGTCTTCAAAACCTTGTAAGTCTCGCAGTTCTCGCAGGGGCCCTGGCGCTTGAAAAGATAATCGAAGCAGCAGCGGCCGTGGTCTTCGCCGAAACGCTCGCGGAAAAACCTATTGGCAAAAGAAACATGGTAATCGGGGGTGAGCAAAACCACATATACCGGTAAAGTCTCCAGCAGATCATAAAGCCGCTTGCGCTCTTCCTGCAGCATCTTGGCACGCTCAAGCTCCATACGGTTTTCTTGCAGCATCTTTTCTGCGTTGCGCAGCGCCTCTTCAGAACGTTTACGCTCGGTGATATCGATGCAGATACCGGACATTCTTAGCGGCGCACCGCTGTTATCGTAAGTAGTATTACCGATAGCGTTAATCCATCGTAAGCCTCCGGAAGGAAGCAAAACTCTGTATTCGCTGTCTAAAGGAGTATGCTCTTGTATAGCCGTATCAATCCGCTCCTGGGCCGCTTCTACGTCATCAGGGTGTGTGGCGCTCTTCCAGGAGGCAAAACTGGCTACGGTCTTCCCGGGGTCCAGGCCAAAAAGACGAAAGAGCTCTTCGGACCATTCAATTTTATTGGTTTGTACATCCCAATCCCATACCCCTGCCCCTGCTGAAACCTGGGCCAGTTTCAGGTGCTCTTCGCTTTCACGCAGCTCCTTTTTCATTCTTTTTTGCTCAGTGAGAAATTTAAGCTCAGACTCGGCTGAAATCGCCCGGGCCTGGGCCTTATGCATCCTCTCGATGACCCAGGAGATAAAGATGCTGGTTACGATAAAGATTATCATCCCCAGCCAGTCGGAATATTCACGCATGCCAAAACCTCTGGGGGAATCAAGCCAGAAATAGTCGATAATCAGGGCTGAAATCACTAAAGACACCAGACCCGCCCTTAAACCGCCGTATAACGCCGAGAGGACCACCACAGGATAGAACATTACATAGGGAACCTTTAAACCTAAGTGCGGGAAAAAAGTCAGGCGGATAGCCGCCATGAGGAAAGGAATTATTGAGGCAAAGAAGTAGGAGTATTTACGCTTTACACCGGACATGTATCTTATTCTTTTTAGGCGATAACTTCTTTTTCTGGATTTTATGACGGAATGCCGCAGGAGTGAGTTTGGTTAGTTTCTTGAATTGGCGGATAAAAGATTCCGCGTTCTCATAACCTAATTTGTCCGATATCTGGTTTACGGTGTATCCGGTCTTAGAGAGGAGGTTCTTGGCCTCTAAAACCTTAAGGCCAAGCTTATATTCGTTGAAGCCCTCTTTGGACTGCTCTTTAAAGACCCGGCTTAAGTACTTGGCGCTTAGGCATACAGACTGGGCAGCATCTTCAAGGGTGATCTTCTTTAATATGTTTCTACGGACAAAATCTTTTACCCGCTCCACCTTCCCCTTAAGGTCCAGCGCATCTAACCCGGACTCCCCTCTTTTAGTCCCCAGGAATCCTTCTATGACTTCACGGGTAGAATCGATATCCAGCGGCTTTTCGATATAATCATCCGCTTGAGCCCTTAGCGCCTCCACTGCCACATCTTTTGAGCCGTAGGCAGTGAGAATCACGATGCGCACCTGCGGGGATATTTTCCTGATCCGGCTTAAAACTTCAATCCCGTTCATCCCGTACATGCGCACATCCAGGATTACCAGATCGATCTCATTAGGCCTTTTGAGTATCCTTAAAGCCTCTTCCCCGCCCGAGGCTTCTATTATCCCATACTCCTGGAAGCAGTCTTTAAACTCGCTCCTGAATATGGAATCGTCATCTACGAGCAGTATCCGGTTGGTCATCTCCTAATCCTGCCTCCTCTACGGCTATTCAGGTCCGGGATTTATTATACTGCTTATTCTGCCATCTATCAACCGCTTCATTCTTAAGGGGAAAATATTTCTTTAAAGAATCCCTTCATCGCCTCCCATGAGCGCAGGTCGGCTTCTTTGTTATAGGCTATACCTTTTGAAAGGTCATCTCCCGAATCGGGGTTAGTAAAACTGTGCACGGCCCCTCCGTAAAAAATCATCTGCCAATCTACGCCGGCATTACGCATTTCATCCTGGAAAGCAGCCACCTGCTCTTTGGTAACGAAGGGGTCATCGGCGCCGTGAAGGATAAGCACTCTGGCCTTGATATTCCGGGCATCTTGCGGAGAAGGGGTGTCCAAATTCCCGTGAAAACTTACTACTCCGCGCAAAGTAGCACCGCTGCGCGCAAGTTCCAATGCCACCCCTCCTCCGAAACAATAACCCATGGCCGCAATATGCTGCGCATCCACAAACTTGAATTTTTCTAACTGCTCAAGGCCTGCCCTGGCGCGCTCGCGCATCAGCTGGCGGTTGGCCCGGTAAATACCAGCCTGGAAAGCTGCCTCCTTGGCATCCTTGGGCCTGACACCTTTACCATAGATATCCGCGGCAAAAGCCACATACCCTAAAGCCGCTACCTGCTCTGCGCGCCTCTTGACATAGGGCCCAAGCCCGGTCCACTCATGGATAATCAAGACTCCCGGGACTTTATCTTTGATGGCATCATCATAGGCCAGATACCCCTCTAAGGTATTATCTGCCTGTTTATATTCTATTGTTTCAGTATGAATAGCCGCATCCGCACCGCTATAAGATGCGAGGATGAAGATAATTAACCCTGTAAATAGCGCCGGCATATACTCTACGCTCCCTCCTTATATTTTATGGCTATACCCACGGCAGAGATAAAGATCGCTGTCTCCAACGTAGATTGATAGCCGTAACAGTAATAATAACCCCTGGGATAATAATGGTGCGGGTGAAAACGCCCCCATCCGAAATGATGGTAGGGATAATAATATCCGGAGTTGATATAGCAGTCATCGGGAGATACATACTGCCTGGTCTCCTGCTGTTTGCTGAAGACGTAAACCGCATCCGCCCCGATTTCCGCGGCCCTCTTCCTGAAGATCTGTTCCACCTGACCCCAATCATTGGCCCCTCTGACGGTAATCTCGCCGATCTCAAGGAATGCCTTATCGCCAGGTTTATCCGGAAAGATAACGATCTTCGCCGCTTCTGTCGCCGGATATAACGTATCTTTGTAATACTTCTGCACGGATACGCTGGCGCAACCGGCTAAAAACAAGACTAGGATAATAATAATCTTTTTCAAGACTCACCTCATTTTTACGCTGATTACATCGGTCATTGCACCTTAATCTCTTTTTTCAGCTTACCGCTAATACTGCAATGTCCTTCCACCGAATACACATCTCCTGCCTTGGCATCGGATACAAGATAATGCACTCTCTGGCTGTCTTTATTCTCCTGCTGCGAGAACTCCTGGCTGATGACCTCTTTGCCGTTCCTGCTGACATCCACCTTTTTGATATAATGATTCTCGGGATTAGCCACATCGTGCATAATCGTCGCTTCGAGCATCTTGGTCTGCGGATCAAAAGTAATCTTGATATCTGACGGCGGATGCGCATAAGCGATTGAAAATGCTGCCGAAAGCACAAAGAGAACCAAAAATACCACCCTTGCCTTCATCACAGCCCTCCTTTTGTTGGCGATAATCTATTCAAATACAAGAATAAATAATCAACTATCTTAAGAATTATCCTATTTATTCCATATTTGTGAATGGGCTGAATCTGCTTTTAGTTGACTTTTTTCTACCCTTCAAGGGAAAGCCATCCGCGCTTCAGGTAGCGCCGGCTTAATAAGATTGTCTGGACCAGCAAAGAAAGGTTCATCGACCACCAAACACCTGCAGGGCCCATCTTGAAAAAGACCCCCAAAAGAAAACTCGCAGGTAATCGCACCAGCCAGATACTTAGAGCCACAATCCACATCACTCCCCGGGTATCCCCTGCCCCGTTTAAGGCCCCGGCAAGGATTACTCCCCATGCCATCACCGGCTCAAAGAGGAGGGCAATATAAATATACCGGGTAGATTCTCTGACTACGATCCCGTTAGGGGAAAGGAACGAAGCAAGCGTGTGGGCATTGACCATGACTAAAAACGTAAGCAACAAAACGATGCTTACGCCAAAAGCGGCCGTAACTATACCTATCATAAAGGCATCGGTATTTCTTCTTTGGCCCAACAGATTGCCGACCACTACCGCATTTGCCATATTCAAGGCAAATGCAGGAAGAAAGATTACGGATTCTATCTTAAGGCCGTTGGTAAAAGCAGCTATGATTTCTACATTATGCTGCGGCAAAGCCGCGAGGATTAAAAAAAGCACCATCGCTCCCAGCTGCCAGAAAACCTGCAGCATCCCCGCCGGCCAGCCGATTTCAGCCATTCCCTTCACTGCCGCAGCGGAAAATTTAACCAACCCGCTCAGTCTGCTGCGCAGGAAAAATAAATTCATCAGGGACCCTACGCAAGAACTCAGTACAGTAGCTACGGCTATCCCATGGAATCCCAGCGGCGTATGAAAAGCGAGCAGAAAATTAAGCAGCATGTTTAATATGCATACCACTGCCATGCTGACAAGCGAACTGCGTATCCTGCCGCTGGCACGCAGGATCCCGTTTGAGCTGGCCATAAGATAGGAAAAGACCAGGCCCGCAGAATATATGTAGAGCAGCTCCACCGCATAGCTTTTAAGCGCCTGCGGTACGGCCAATGCCTGCACAATACCCCGCGCAGATAAAAGCCCTAAAACCGTAAAAATTGCGCCTGCCACCAGGGAAACAGCGATGGAAGAATCGACTGCTGCCGTAAAATCTTCCTTATTCTGCGCGGTATACAGACGCGAGACCAGCGATACGGAACCAACGGTCAAGGCAAAAACAATGATATTAAGGATAAAATATATCTGTGCAGCCAATCCATAGGCCGCCTGAACTTCCTTGCTGATCTTTCCGGCGACGTAGACATCCGTCAGCCCGATTAAAAAGAAAAAAAACATAATCAGCGTCATCGGCCAGCTGACTGACCAGCTCTGGCGTAACAACGGACTTATCTTTTTATTTATCAGCATTATCGGATGGCAGGACTACTTGCAGGTGAAGCTGCGCTCTTAAGCGCGTCTAAAGCAGCTTGGTAATCAGGTTCAGTCCCCAGTTCTTTCACATACTCTACATAGCGCACGACATCGTCTTTATCGATAATAAATATGGCCCGTGAAAGAAGGCGTAAGTCTTTTATCAGCACCCCGTATTTTCTGCCAAAATCTGCATAGCGATGGTCGGAGAATGTCTTGACATTATTGATCCCCGCAGCAGCACAGAAGCGTTTCTGGGCAAAAGGCAGATCCATGCTGATGAAGATAATCTGGGCGTCGGAGGCAATCTGAGAAGCCTCCTGGTTAAAGCGGTGTATTTCCATGTCGCAGACCGGAGTATCAAGCGAAGGCACCGAACATATAAGCTTTAACTTTCCCTTAAAATCGTTAAGCTTAGCCTCACTTAAATCCGTAGCCTGGACCGTAAAATCCGGAGCCTTCTCTCCTACCTTGATTTCCGGCCCGATAAGCGTAACCGGATTACCGTGCATAGTAACTACGCCTTGACGCTCCTGCATAGCGATATCCATTTTATTAACTGCGCCGTACACCGGATTTGACAATAAACTAAAAATCCCAAAAAACACCTGCAGTATGCGCTTATTCATATTATATTACTCCTTTAGTTAAACACCCCCCTAACCGAAGGTAAAGGCATAGAGCGAAACCCCTTCGCTCTCAAACTCTAAACGCAGTAAATGAGATTCGATTTTTCCTTTCAGGTCAATAAGGCTATAGAGCCGCTCTTCATCAAGTATCAGTTCTCCGTTTTTTACGTCTCTACCGGCATTTGCATCGTTAACCAAATCATTATCCAGGAATAACCTGATTTTATCGCCCTGGGTATTGGGGCTGATGACTAAGAATACCTTATCCGCCTTAAAACGAATCTCCATAGCCGAGCCCCTAGCAGCGCTTACCGAAGATTCCGAAATCTCCCATAAGCCTTCGTAAGCAAAATGATCCTGGGGAAGATACTGCGGAAAATGAAAAGCTTGTTTTCCCAAAAGAGGATTTTCAACGGAGGCAAAGCGCTCCATCCTCTCTAAACCCAGATACGTTTCCGGAGTAACGGAATAATCCGGGGTTTCATCTTTAAGGGCGCTTGCAGAGACCGCAATCCTTTTTCCCGATTCCTCTAACAACTGCCTTATTGCCTCCTCCATTTCATCGTATTGACCTTCTCCAAAGTGCGCCTTTCTCAGATGCCCATTGGCATCAATCAAATATGCAGCCGGCCAATAATGGTTGTTGTATGCCTGCCAAGTATTGTAATTATTATCCTGCGCCACCGGATAATTAATCTTAAATTGCCTGATAGCGCCTTCAACATTACCTGTTTCTTTTTCGAAGGCGAATTCCGGGGTATGCAC
>DATJPP010000171.1:0-5336 GCA_035506355.1 Candidatus Margulisiibacteriota bacterium
GCCAGCTTCATTGAACCCACCGGGCCGTTGCGCTGCTTGGCGATAATCACCTCAGCCATCCCCTGGTTCTCTGAAGTAGGATTGTAATATTCTTCTCTCAATATAAGGACCACCACATCCGCATCCTGCTCTATTGCCCCGGATTCCCTCAAGTCGGAAAGCTGCGGCCGGTGGTCTGTGCGTACTTCCACCGCCCTGGATAACTGGCTTATGGCGATCACCGGAACATTTAATTCTCTGGCCAAGGCCTTAAGCGACCTTGAAATTTCCGAGATCTCCTGCTGCCTGTTTTCGATATTCGATGAACCGCGCATCAGCTGCATATAATCCAAAATTATCAATTTTATATCATGGTGGGCTTTAAGCCTGCGCGCCTTAGCCCTTAATTCCATCACCGAGATCGCCGGGGTATCGTCAATGAATATGGGTGCCTCGGAAAGCTTCCCTGCTGCGGCGGTAAGCCGCGGCCAGTCTGAGGTAGCCAGGTAACCCGTCCTTACTTTATGCGCGTCTACCCTGGCATGCGAACAGAGCATCCTCTGCACCAGCTGCTCTTTAGACATCTCCAGGCTGAACATCGCCAGCGGTATCTTTTCCACTACTCCGGCATATTCCGCTATCCCTAAGGCGAAGGCGCTCTTCCCCATCGATGGCCTTCCCGCTACCACTATTAAATCTGATTGCTGCAACCCGGCGGTCTTGATATCAAAATCAATGTATCCCGTAGGAATTCCGGTGACATGGGCCTTCTTCTGGTATAGCAGGTCTATAGTCTCAATACTGTCTTTGACTATCTCCTTCAAAGGGATATAAGTCCCCTGCGTCTTTTTGTCGCTGACCTCAAAGATGAACTTCTCGGCATTATCCACTACCTGGTCGATATTCCCTTCGCTCTCATAACAGAGGGAAACGATCCGGGTAGCATTGGTGATCAGGGTCCTTAATATACTCTTTTCCTTGACGATGCTTACGTAGTGCCCGACGTTGGCAGCAGTAGGCACCGCGTTTGCCAGCGAAGTAAGGTAACTTACGCCTCCTATCTCTTCAAGAAGGCCGGTTCTTTTTAACTCATCTGTCAGGGTTATAAGGTCAACCGCCTTGTTAAGGGCATAAAGGTTGGATATCGCTTCAAATATCTTCCTGTGGGCGTCTTTATAGAAATAATCCGAACTGATTGATTCGCAGGCAATGGAGATAGCATCCTCTTCAAGGAGCATCGAGCCTAAAACGGCCATCTCTGCTTCCAGGCTCTGCGGCGGTATCTTGTCTAAAGCTGTCTCTGCCATTTTTATTTCTTCACGATCCAAACTTTAATCTTGCCTTCTACTTCCGGATGCAGCTTAACCGAGACTTCATAAATACCCAGCGACTTTATAGGCTCATCCAGCATAATATTCTCTTTATCTATCTCAATCCCCTCATCCTTAAGCGAAGAGACAATATCCTGCGCGGTAACGCTGCCGTATATTTTCTCTTCTTCCTGGGAGAGCGCAGTGATGGTAAGGGAAAGGCCTGATAATTTATCCCTTAAGGCCTCTGCCGCCTTCCTGGACTTCTCAAGTTCTAAAGTTTTCTTCTCTTTCTCCTGTTCAAGTTTTTTAAGGTTCCCGGGTGTCAGGGGTATTGCCAGGCCGTTGGGTATAAGAAAATTGCGCGCGTAGCCCTCCTTTACCTTCACCACGGAACCGGACTTTCCCAGTTTATCGACATCGCGATTTAAGATCACTTCCATGGAGACCTCCTAACGTACGTAAGGCAGGAGAGAGATAAACCTTGCTTTCTTTATCGCTTCAGAGACCCTTCTCTGATGCCTGGCGCAATTACCGGAGAAACGGGTAGAGACTATCTTGCCTCTATCGGTAATAAAATATTCCAGCCGCCTGATATCTTTGTAATCTATCTTCTCTATCTTATCCGCGCAGAAACGGCAGACCCTCTTTCTGGGCGTCAGATACGCGTCCTTCTTCTTTCTTACCGCGCCCAACTTGCCCTTTGCACCACGCCCTCCCATCTTGCTATTAATTCTCATTTGCTTCTTCCTCGCTTTCTTCAAGCCATGTTGTCTCTGTTGACGTCTCCTGCGGCGGCGCATCTTCCTGCACTGCCTGCGCCTTACCCTGAGGAGACCCTAAAAACTGCACGCGTTCAGCCCGCACTTCTATAACGCTGCGCTTCTGACCGGCATTATCTTCCCAGGAACGCGACTGCAGCCTTCCTTCAACAAAAACGGCGCTTCCCTTATGCAAATACTGGTTGCAGGTTTCTGCCTGTTTATTCCAGACTACCGCGGTGATAAAGCAGACCTCATCTTTTAATTCCTGGTTCTTATTCCTGAACTTCCGGTTTACCGCCAAACGCAGATTTACTACTGCCGTCCCCTGCGGGGTATAACGCAATTCCGGATCCTTGGTAAGGTTACCCATAAGGAATACCTTGTTAAAGTTGGCCATCAATTCCTCTCTTTCTAAAGACTATTCGCTTCTGGTGATAAGCACTCTGAGGATATTTTCGTTAAGCTTATAGACCTGTCTTAACTCACTTACCGCGGCAGGCGCAAGCATAAAATCCATCAGGTAATAAAGGCCTTCCTGCTGTTTCTTTAGAGGAAAGTGGAGTCTCTTCTTTTCCGCCCAGACGGCGGCGTTTGATATTTCGCCTTTATGCTTGGTTACCGCCTCGCCTATCTGGTTGAAGAGCGTTTTTCTCTCCTCTTCAGGAAGATCCGATTTAACGATAAACATGGCTTCATACTTATTCATTCGCGTTACCCTCCTAAATTTATTCCCTTTACTTGTAGTAAATTTATGCCCCCCAGCACCCAGTGCCAAGGGCTAAATTTATTCCATTTTCTTATTAAATACGTTCATCGCCTCTTCTGTCCCGCAAACTACCCAGGCCCGGCAACAGTCACAGGCAATTTTCATGGTTTCCTGAAGACGCTCTTTTTCTTTTTTATTAAAACGCGTTAATACGTAATCGCGGGCGGCACTGCCTTCGGGCCTTCCTATTCCTAAGCGCAGCCGCGAAAATTCAGGGCTCCCTAAAGAAGCTATTATGGAAGCGAGGCCTTTGTGACCGCCGGATGAGCCATTCTGCCTTAGCCTTATCCTGCCGAATTCAAGATCCAGGTCATCCAACACAACCAGTAACTCTTTCAGGTCTACGGCGTATCTTTTAATCAGTGCCTTCACTACCGGGCCGGATAAATTCATGAAACTTAGCGGCATCGCCAGAATTACATCTTCGCCCTCTATCCTGCACCTGCCGCTTAAAGCTACCTGGGACCTCTCCTTCTTCATAGAGGCCTTATATCTTTTAGCCAGGGCCTTTACCGCGGAAAAGCCCAGGTTATGCCGTGAGCCCGCATAAATAAAACCGGGGTTCCCCAGGCCTACGATTAGCTTCACTTCTTTTCTTTTGCCTCTTTAGACCCTTCTTCCGCCTCTGCCTCAGGAGCAACTTCCTTCTTCTCCTTGATTACCTCCGGCTCCTGCTTCTCCTCTCCTTCTACAGCCTCCACAGGGACTTCTTCTTTCATCGGAGCAGCCACGGATAGGACAATTGCGCCCGGGTCATTCAGGATCTTCACCTTTTCAGGGACGCTTAAGTCTTTTATATGTATGGAATCGCCGATCTTAAGCTGCGTGACGTCGATCTCAAAATTCTTAGGGATATCCGTCGGCAGACACTCGACCTCGATCTCCCAGAGTATATGCTCTAAGGAGCCACCCTCCTGCTTGACGCCTGCTGGCTCGCCCTTGGAGACTACCGGCACGTTGACCTTTATCGCCTTGGTCAGCGATATCTCGTTAAAATCTACGTGTATGATCTCGCCGTGCACCGGGTCGTATTGCATCTCCTTGACCAGGCAGGCCCGGGGCTTATTCTTCTTATCATCTTTGATCTTAAGATTGATGATCATGCTTTCGATCCTGTACTGA
Source organism: Candidatus Margulisiibacteriota bacterium (assembly GCA_035506355.1). GTDB lineage: Bacteria > Omnitrophota > Gorgyraeia > Gygaellales > Profunditerraquicolaceae > DATJPP01. Next base: position 3,942 of record DATJPP010000171.1, read on the forward strand.
TGCACCAACCCTAAGAAGGCCTTGTGCCCTACCTTAAGCGGCGTGGCCTCTTTACCCTGCGCATAGACCACGGCAGGGATAAAACCCTTCTGCCTTAAATCGCCAACCTTGCCCCTTCCTACTTCCTCTCTTATTTCTGCTTCCAAAAATATCTCTTCCATGTTAGTTTTACTCTCCTTTAATCAAATAATGAACTTACGGATTCCTCGTGATGTATCCGTTTTATCGCTTCACCCATAAGGGCCGCTATTGAAAGCACCTCAATACGCGGGCTACTCTTCTCATCCGGAAGAGGTATGCTGTCAGTAATAAGTAATTTCCCCAGGCCTTTGCAGGCGTTAATGCGCTCAAGCGCCGGGCCCGATAATACGCCGTGAGATATCGCGGCGATTATATTCTTGGCCCCGGATTTAGAGAGGGTTTCAACCGCTTCGATAAGCGAACCTCCGGTAGCAATCAAGTCATCCACGATGATTGCGTTCTTGCCGTCAACCTCTCCGAGTATATGCAATACTTCGGCCTTCTCCGGCGAGATACGCCTCTTGTCAATTATAGCCAGTCCTGCGGAGAGCCTTTTAGCGTAAGCACGGGCCATCTTGATACTGCCCACATCCGGAGATACCACCACAATATCCTTAATCTTCAGACGCTCAAAATAATCTATGAAGACCCCTACCGCAAAAAGATGGTCTACCGGTATATCAAAGAAACCCTGTATCTGGCCAGCATGCAGGTCCATGGTCAGCACCCTGTTCGCGCCTGCCGTAGTCAGGAGATTAGCCACCAGCTTGGCGGTGATGGGGACGCGGGGCTGGTCTTTTCTGTCCTGACGGGCATATCCAAAATGTGGGATCACCGCGGTAATACGCTGGGCGGATGACCTCTTTAAGGCATCGATCATGATCAAGAGCTCCATCAGGTTCTCGTTCGGAGGAGGACAGGTGGGCTGCACGATAAATACATCCTTGCCCCTGACATTCTCGTTGATCTTAACCCTTATCTCTCCCTCGCTGAATTTGCCTACCAGCGCGTCCGATAATTTCACATTGAGATATTTACAGATATCCTGGGCTAACTTAGGATTGGCGTTGCCGCTGAATATCGATAATTTATCCATTTTTAGCCCCCCCCTATTTGTTGAAAGTTTTTATCTGCACTTTTTTATGATCCTGGCAGGAACACCTACTACTACGGACTTATCAGCGACGTCTTTGACCACCGCAGAACCCGCCCCGGTGACAGCAGACCTGCCTACCTTAACCGGAGCGACCAATACGGTATCGGAGCCGATAAAGGCCCTATCTTTTATTATAGTCTTATTTTTATTTTTGCCGTCGAAATTGGCGGTGACCGTCCCCGCGCCGATATTTACATTTCTGCCTATGCGCGCGTCAC
>DATJPP010000172.1:0-6825 GCA_035506355.1 Candidatus Margulisiibacteriota bacterium
GGTGCTTTATGTGGGTAAGGCCATTTCGCTTAAGAAGCGGCTGCTTAGCTATTTCGGCAGGGACTTAAACAGCAAGACCGTAGCGCTTATGCAGCAGGCCGCGGATATAGAATACCGCCTTACGCCTACCGAGAGCATGGCGTTGATTTTAGAAGCGGGGCTGATACGCGAACATAAGCCGAAATACAACATTTCTCTGCGCGATGACAAGAGCTTCCCGATGGTAAAGATAACCCATGAGGAATTCCCGGCAATTTATGTCACCAGGAAAAAAGAAGATGACGGAGCGCGCTATTTCGGCCCTTACACCAGCGCCAGCCTTTTAAGGGATGCTTTAAAGATTATCCGGCGCACTTTTCCCTATCGCTCCTGCAGGAATTTGCCGCATAAGGCCTGTATATATTACCGCCTGAATCTTTCCCCCGGGCCTTGCGTCGGCAAGATAACCAGGGAAGAATACGCCAGGATAATCGAGGATATCAGCCTGGTCCTGCAAGGGAAGACGGAAACCCTGATTAAAAGTTTAAGCTCAAAGATGCATGATAAGGCGAATGCCAGGGATTTTGAAGAGGCAGCGAAGATCCGCGACCAGATTAATGCCTTGAGTTCTCTGGGCCATAGCTACACGCCTTCGGGAAGCCAGATAGAGCTGGAGGATTTAAAGCGGCTCCTGAAAACGGATAAGCTGGTGCAGAGGATCGAGGCCTTTGATATCTCTAACATTTACGGGAAGGAAGCTACGGGTTCCATGGTAAGCTTTTTCAGGGGTATCGCCGATAAGAACGGTTACCGGAAGTTCCGCATTAAAGGCGTAGAGGGGATTGATGATTACGGGATGATCAGAGAAGTGGTCAGGCGCAGGTATTCCCGGGTCCTGGAAGAAAAACTCCCCTTACCTGATCTTATTCTTATCGATGGAGGCAAAGGGCATCTTTTAAGCGCGCAGAAGGAATTAAAAGAATTGGGCCTGAAAGTACCGCTGATCAGCATTGCCAAGGAGAAAGAGAATATCTATATTTCAGGAAGGCAGTCGCCGCTGAATTTTAAATCCGATACCCCGGCATTAAACCTTATCAGGAGGGTGCGGGATGAGGCGCACAGGTTCGCCGTGGCTTACCATCACCTGCTCAGGAAGAAAAGAATAGTCGGGAGGGGAAGATGACCCCTTTTGCCGTAAGAGTTTACCGGGCTGTCTTAAGTATACCTCTGGGCGAGGTGCGTAGTTATAAGTGGGTGGCTAAAAAAGCCGGTTCGCCGCGCGCCTTCCGGGCAGTGGGGCAGGTCTTAAAAAATAATCCCTATCCCATCCTTATCCCCTGCCACCGGGTCATTCAAAATGACCGGAGCCTGGGGGGTTATCTATTCGGGGCTAAGAAGAAAAAGGCGCTCCTGGATCTGGAAAGGAAGATAGCACTATGCTTAGCGAGCAAAGGATAAGAGGGATTTTGTTTTACCTGAGCCTTTGCATATTCTGTGCCGGCCTGCCTTTTATACTTTCTTTTGCCTTAGGGTATAAATTCAACAGGCGCACCTTCCACTTTACCAAAACCGGATTAATTGATTTAAAGACGCAGCCGCCGGGCGCGAGTATCTATCTTGACGGCAGGTTATTGGAGGAGAAGACCCCGACGACCATAAGCGAGCTTTTGCCCGGAGAGTATAATTTGCGCCTGGAGCTTAAAATGCATTATCCCTGGGCCGGTTTGGTTAAGGTAGAAGAAGGCCAGGTTACCCGCCTGGATAAGATAATCCTCTTTCTTGAACGCCAGGATATAAAACAACTGAATAAGGCGCAGTTCTCTTCGCTCTGGGTAGATGAAACAGCCGGGCACATTTATTATTTCAGTCTCCAGGATTCATCGGTTTACACCTCGGGTTTGGAAGGAGACAACTTTGAGAAGGTCGCTGATTTTGTCAGGATCCAGCCGCCGCCGCTTAAATGCATACTCTCGGAGGACAGGCAAAAACTGTTATATTTCAATGCGCACCAGATAGCGATAGTGGGTATGCATCCCGAGAAATACGAGTTTCTCAAAGATACCTCTTTTATTTTGGGTGTTCCGGATAAAATAATAATCAATGTCTTCTGGTACTCTGATAATTACCATATTATCGTGGTAACCAGCAAAGACATAGAAGCATGGGAGGCAAAGCCGGAGGCTCAACCTGTGCAACTTTTAAGGCTGAGCAAAAAAAGTACCTTTGCCCATTACGACCCTAAGACGGATACCCTTTATTTTACCGATTTGCAAAAGGCACCAGACGGGAACTTTTACGATAACCTGTACAAATTGCAATTAAATAATAAACTCTACCCCTTCTCCGAATTTATCAATCTTAAACCCGCTTTTGATTTTGATAAGGTAAGAATGAGGCTGAATGGAAAAGAATCAGATTTACAATAGACATAACAGGACTTTGGAGATTATTCCCGGGGCGCTCTCCTGGGGAGTTATTTTCCTTTTAATCCTATTTGCATATTTCAAGCCGGTGGCCTGTGCGCTCATAGTGATTGTTTTTGATTTCTACTGGATTATCCGTACCGGATACCTTACCACTCTTTTGATCATGGCCTACCATAAACTGGCCAGGCAGAAGGATAATGACTGGCTGGCTGCCTGTCAATCGCTGGGTATTACAGGGGGGCTGGAGAGATTATTCCATTTAATAATCTTCCCTGTCTATAAGGAGGGCCCGGATATCCTGCGTGCCTCACTGGATGCGCTTAAAAACAGCCATTATCCAAAAGAAAGGATGATCGTAGTCGTGGCTTACGAAGAGCGCTACAAATATTCCCGCGAAAATGCGCTGATTTTGGAAAAAGAGTTTAAGGGGGATTTCTTCGCCTACCTCTCGACTTTTCACCCTGATGGGCTTGCCGGCGAGACGCGCACCAAAGGGGCTAATGCCACTTGGGGCGCCAAAGCGGCAAAGCAATTTCTGGATAATAAGGGGATTAATTACGAGAACGTGGTTATCTCCTGTTTTGACGCCGACACCTGCGTGGATAAGGAATATTTCGGTTGCCTGGCCTATCACTTTTTGACTTCTCCTAAGCCCCATCAATCCAGTTATCAGCCTATGCCGGTATACAATAATAATATCTGGTATGCGCCTTCTTTTGCCAGGTTGGTGGAGATCAGCGCTTCTTTCTGCCAGATGATCGAAAGCATGCGCCTGGAGAAATTCGTAACCTTCTCCAGCCACAGCATGAGCTTTAAGACGCTGGTGGAGATAGGTTACTGGCCGACGGATATGGTCTCCGACGATTCGATGGTATACTGGAAGGCGTTTCTCTTCTTTAAAGGCGACTACCGGGTGATACCTTTATATATCACCGTTTCCATGGACGCTGCCTACTCCAGGAATTTATTTAAGACCCTGGTGGTGCAGTATAAGCAGAAAAGAAGATGGGCCTGGGGCGTTGAGAACTTTCCTTTCGTGGTGAGCAGGTTCCTGAAGGATGACCAGATCCCCCTTCTTTTGAAGATTAGAAGGACATTTAACCTGTTGGAGAGCCATGTTACCTGGGCGCTTTGGGCGGTAATCATCGTTGTCGCCGCTTCTCTGCCTATCCTGCTGGGAGGCGCTTTTTTCGCCAGGGTTACCGCAATAGGTTATAACCTGCCGAAGGTTACCGGATTGCTCTTTAATTGTACGCTGATGACCAGTATAATCTGGATTTTGTTGAGCAGGACGATACTCCCGCCGCGGCCCAAAGAGGTAAAATGGGTTAAGAACCTGGTTATGGCCAGCGAATGGGTCCTGGTGCCTTTTATCGTGCTTATCTTGGGTTCTACTCCGGCGCTGGATGCCCAGACCAGGCTGATGCTAGCAAAGTATATGGAATTTAATCCTACTGAAAAAACCAAGAAAGTGGTATAATTAATAATGCATGAATTTATCGGAGGGGAGATAAGATGAACATAAGGCAGTTGCTGAAACAATTAGTGGATGATGATGCCTCTGATCTGTTTTACCGCGCCGGGGGCACACCGCACTTAAGGTTGGACGGCAAAGTAATCCCGGTAGGGGATAAGATTTTAAGCGCCGAGGATATGTCCAAGGCGGTAGAAGAGATAACTACCCCTCAACAGAGAGAGATCTTTAAAAAGACCATGGATATAGATTTTGCCTTGCATCTGGAAGAGCTCGACCGCAGGTTCCGTGTGAGCATATTTATGCAGCGTAACTGCCCTTCCATCGTTATCAGAAACGTGCGCAATTACATCCAGAATTTCGAAGAATTGGGACTGCCGGCAGAAGTGCTAAAAAAGCTTTCTTTGGAGAAAAGAGGGCTTGTGCTCCTTACCGGTACCATGGGCAGCGGCAAGTCCACCACTATCGCCAGCATGATAGAGTATATCAACAACAACAGCAAAAAGCATATCCTGGCCATAGAAGAGCCTATAGAATATACTTTTAAGGACAAGAATTGTATCATCAACCAGAGAGAACTGGGGGTGGATGTCTCTTCGTATGCGGTGGCCTTACGCGCCTTTACCCTGCAGAGCCCGGATGTTATTTTTATAGGTAATATCCGCGACCATGAAACCATGTCCGCAGCGATAACTGCGGCAGAGACAGGGGTCCTGGTTTTAAGTACGCTGCACACGGTAAATGCCGCCCAGACTATTGAAAGGGCGATAAACTTCTTTCCTCCTCACCAGCATCAGGAAACAAGAAACCAGCTTTCCAGTTTACTTAAAGGCGTGATCTCGCTAAGACTTGTTCCGGCAAAAGACAAGGCCGGACGCATTCCCGCCTATGAGGTAATGCTCTTGACGCCTACCATCAGCAGGCTTATACGCGAAGGAAAGATTTGGGAGATCCCGGATTTTATCGCAGACGGCGCGGTCTTCGGGATGCAGTCATTCTACCAGTCCCTGGTGAAATTAATCAAAGAAGGGAGAATCAGCGAGGAGGACGCGCTGGATTTCTCCGACAACAAAGACGAGCTGATGCTCGCCCTAAGAGGGATAAAGAAGAGCAGATAGACCCGGTATAAGAGGAGCAGTCATGATGGAAGAGTTTAAGATAAAGTTTGCGCAGATAAGGGAACGCTTAAGCAACCTCAGAGGTTATCTTTGACGTTGATAACAAAAAGCAAAGGATAGAATCTTTATCTCGCCAGATGTCAGAGCCGGGCTTCTGGGATTCACCTGACAATTCCAATAAAGTAGTAAAGGAATTAAAAACTCTTAAAGGCGCAGTTGAGCCCTGGGAGTCCGCGTTTCATAAGGCACAGGAATTAGAGGAGCTCGCCGGAATACTCAAGGCAGAAGAAAAAGAGATAATCTCTGATTTAAACAGCGGCGTCGACCTGCTTTTGCAGGAGCTGGATAAGCTCGAGTTTAAGGCGATCTTAGGAGGGCGGCTGGATAAAAACAGCGCAATCCTGAGCATAAATGCAGGTGCAGGGGGGACGGAGTCCTGTGATTGGGCGAGTATGCTCCTGCGCATGTACAGCCGTTTTGCCGAGTATCACGGCTTTGAGGTTAAAACCATAGATGTTCTTCCGGGAGAAGAGGCAGGGATAAAGAACGTTACCTTGTTAATCGAGGGAGAATACGCCTACGGTTATCTTAAGGCCGAACGCGGAGTGCACAGGCTTGTGCGCATATCCCCCTTTGATTCCAATAAGCGGCGGCATACCTCTTTTGCCTCCGTAGACGTCATCCCGGAGATGGAGGAGGATGCGGAATTAAAACTGGACGAGAATGAGCTGCGTATTGACGTTTACCGCTCCAAGGGCGCGGGAGGCCAGAGTGTCAATACCACTGATTCCGCCGTGCGCATAACGCATATCCCAACCGGAATCGTGGCTCAATGCCAGAATGAGCGCTCGCAGCACCAGAATAAACAGACGGCCTTAAAGATCCTCAAGGCCCGGCTCTGGGAACTGGAGAGAGAAAAGAAGGAAGAGGCGTTGCTTAAGACTTACGGCACAGAAAAAAAGAAGATCGAGTGGGGGAGCCAGATACGCTCTTATGTCCTGCATCCCTACAACCTGGTTAAGGACCACCGCACGGAATTTGAGAGCGGGGATACGGCAAAGGTTTTAGACGGCAAGATAGACGATTTTATCGAAATGTACCTTAAGGCAAGCGCCCAAAAGAAAGGTTAAGTAAGATGCTGGGGTTCATCAAAAGAAGCCTGCTTAAGCAGAGGCAAAAGGCGATCAACAAGTTTTCCTCCGTGCAGATAATCCTGCATCCGGATATGCCCAGCCCCTCGATGAGCAAGATGGTTGAGCTCTCAAGCCTTATAAATGCCGTCAATGGCCTTGAGCCTGCGGTCAGCGCCCTCTCTGATGCAGAACTAAAGAATAAGACCGAAGAATTCAGGAGGCATATCAACGAGAAACATCGGATGTACGCCGAAGAATTAAGGGCTTTGGAAGATTCCATGTTTACCGTAGCTATGCCGGAAGAGAAAGAAAGGCTTAAAGAGAAGTTAAAGCTAGCCAGGAATAGGGTCTTCGCAGAAATATTGCCGGAGGCATTCGCCGTAGTCAGGGAGGCCTCACATCGCACCATAGGCTTAAGGCATTTTGATTCGCAGATAGCCGGAGGGATAATCCTGCATGAAGGCAGGATCGCAGAGATGGCTACCGGAGAAGGAAAGACCCTGGTGGCGACACTCCCCGCCTATTTAAACGCTTTATTAGGAAGAGGTGTGCATATAGTCACGGTGAATGATTATCTGGCACGGCGTGACCGCGAGTGGATGGGGCCGATTTATGAATTCTTAGGGTTAAGCGTCGGTACGATACAACATGAGATGTCCGACGAGGAAAGAAAAGTCGCCTATTCCTGCGATATC
>DATJPP010000173.1:0-2801 GCA_035506355.1 Candidatus Margulisiibacteriota bacterium
CTGCGCAGGGCGGATAGCCTGCGGCAGAGAGTCCTGGTGGAGAGGTTATTATTCTTTAAAAAGGCCAGGTACCTTCTCAAGATGAGGTAATCGACCTTCTCGATCGGGGTCTCTGCGCAGAACTTTTGAAAGTCATCGAGGTCCAGCCTGTAATTCAGCGTGGTATGCCCGGAATAGTTTTTCTCAATCTCGAGGTAACGGATGAATTTCTCGATGTACTTTTGCATTATCCTTCTTTAGCCGGCGCCTCTTTTGAAACCACATCAGCAGACTTGCCCTCTTCTGGTAAGGTGCGGGATGTAAATCTGCATTTAGGAAAATTAGAGCAGCCGTAGAAAAATCCGCGCCTGGAGCGGCGCTCTATAAGCTCGCCGCCGCATCCGGGTTCAGGGCATTTTACTCCCGAGGTAATGGATTTGGAATTCTTGCATTCGGGAAATCCGGAACAGCTCAGGAATTTTCCTCTCTTTCCCCATTTTACAACCATGGGTTTTCCGCACTTATCGCAAACCTCATCAGTAGTAATGACCTCTTTTTTAATATTCTCCTGGGCAAAATCTAGGCTCTCCTTAAAAGGATAGTAGAAATCCTGCAACACCTTAAGCCTTAACAGCCTCCCCTCTTCGACCTCATCCAGCTCTTCTTCCATCAGGGCAGTGAATTTTACATCGATGATCTTGGGGAAATATTCTACCAGAAGATCGTTTACTTTAAAACCCAGCTCCGTAGGATAAACATAGCCTTTTAACCTGCGGATGTAATCCCGGTAAATCAGGGTAGAAATAATAGGCGCGTAGGTGGAAGGCCTTCCGATACCCTCCTCCTCCAATACCCTGACTATGGAGCTATCCGAGAAACGCGGCGGGCCTTTGGTGAAATGCTGCGAAGGTATCAACTCTTTCAACTCCAAAGATTCGCCTTTTTCAAGCTTTGGTAACTGGCCTTCCTCGCTCTCTTCCTTATCCTTGTTATAGACGGCGGTAAAGCCATCGAAGATAAGCTTGCTCCCGGAAGCGCTAAATAGATATTTTCCCGCCGTAATATCAGCGCTGGTCTGGCGAAAACGCGCAGGGGTCATCTGACTGGCCAGAAAACGACTGTAGATTAAGCCGTAAAGTTTATACTGTTCCGGGCTTAAAAGATCTTTCAGGCTCTCCGGTGGCCTCTCAAGCAGCGTCGGCCTTATCGCCTCATGCGCCTCCTGGGCGAGCTTCTTGACCTTGTATACATTAGGCTGGTCAGGTAGATAATCCTTGCCAAACTTAGACTGGATGTGGGACCTTACCTCTTTAATCGCTTCCGGCGCTATACGCGTAGAATCAGTACGCATATAAGTAATCAGGCCCACCGGGCTATCGTGTCCGATATCGATACCCTCATAAAGCTGTTGGGCTACGATCATCGTCTTAGCGGCATTGAATTTAAGTTTGTTGAATGATTCCTGCTGCAGGGTGCTGGTGATAAACGGCGCATCCGGGTAACGCTTCTTCTCTGTTTCCTTAACCTCCAGAACCCTGAATTCATTGCCTCTTATATCCCGGGCTAATTTATCTGCCTCTTCCTTATCCGCTATCTCCGCCTTTTGTCCGTCGATCTTTTCCAGCTTAGCCGAAAAAATAGCGTCCTTCTTCCTCAACTGCGCTTCTATCTCCCAGTATTCCTCGGGAGTAAACTTCTGTATCTCTCTTTCCCTCTCCACGATCAACCTTAAAGCTACCGACTGCACCCTTCCTGCGCTTAAGCCTCTCCCGATCTTCCTCCAGAGCAGGGGGCTTAAGAAATACCCGACTATCCTGTCCAAAACCCTGCGGCTGATCTGCGCCTCAACCATCTTCTCATCAAACTCACGCGGGTTTTTAAATGCCTCGGAGACTGCGGCAGGGGTAATCTCGTGAAAGGTAACCCGTTGTACTTCTTTATTCTTAAAGACCCTCTCCTTAAGCTGCCAGCCTATCGCTTCTCCCTCCCGGTCGGGGTCAGTAGCGATATAAATATTTTTCTGCTCCTTTGAGTCTTTCTTCAAGTCCGCTAAGACCTTTTTCCTACCCGACAAAACCACGTAATCGGGAGTAAAATCTTTCTCTATATCCACCCCCAGCTTCTTCTGGGGTAGGTCAATTATATGGCCCATGGAAGAAGAGATCACAAAACCGTCTCCCAGTATCTTGCTTATCGTTTTTGCCTTAGTGGGAGACTCAACAATAACCAGACCCTTTTTCTTCATTTTAACTCCTTATGAATTGCTCACCCGGAAGCTGCCTTATCATCTTCTTCATTTGTAACTGCAAGAGTATAGCAGATATTGCGGAAATATCCAACCCTGAATTTTCTACGAGCTCATCCAGATGCATACTCCTGGACGTAATTAAATTGTAGAGGCGCGCTTCTGCCTCTGCTAAGCCGGATTTTAATCCGGTTTCCGGACCTTTCTTCTCATCCCCCAACCCTGCAATATCGCAATGCAACTCTTCCAGTAAATCTTGCGGACAGGTAACTAACTTTGCCCCCTGCTTAATCAGGGAGTTCGTCCCGGAAGAATTTGCAGAGTCGATCCTGCCCGGCAGGGCAAATACATCCCTCCCCTGTTCCAGGGCAAAATCAGCGGTAATCAACGCCCCGCTATTTTCTGCCGCCTCTACTACCAAAACCCCCTGGCCCAACCCGCTAATCAGGCGGTTTCTGCGGGGAAAATTCTGCGGGAGCGGAGGGGTATCAATCGGAAATTCGGATATCACCGCCCCGTTCCGGGATATCTCTTCTGCCAGCTCTTTATTTTCCGGAGGATAAAGGCAGTTAAAACC
>DATJPP010000174.1:0-2365 GCA_035506355.1 Candidatus Margulisiibacteriota bacterium
GGAATGTCATCTCCCCCCAGGATATCATCAAGGATTACGGCGCAGATATACTGCGTTTATGGGTTTCATCCAGCGATTACAATGAAGATATCCGCATCTCCAAAGAGATATTGACGCGCCTCTCTGAGGCGTATCGCAAGATCAGGAATACCGCCAAATTTATCTTAAGCAACCTTTATGATTTCCATCCCGACAAAAACAAGGTGGGAGAAGAGAGTTTCAGGAAGATAGACAGATGGATACTGGCGCGTTTGATCAAAATGGTAGAAGATGCCGGAGATTCCTATGAAAAATTCCAATTCCATAAGGCCTACAAGGTAATCTACGATTTTTGCAACGAGGACCTTTCCATGTATTACCTGGATATGGTCAAGGGCAGGCTCTATACCTATGCCGCTGATTCAGCGCAGAGAAGGGCGGCGCAGAGCGTGCTTTACGAGGTCTTAAACGCCCTAGTCAGGATAACGGCCCCGCTCCTTGTCTTTACCGCGGATGAGATCTGGCAGAATATGCCCCGCCGGGATTTCGAAAAAAGTATATCCAGCGTACACTTGCTTTCCTGGCCGTCACTGGGAAAGTTGCTTTCGCCGGAAGTAGCTTCCGCCGAAAGCCAGCTTAAGGAGATAATTGCATTGATACCGGAGGCGGCGAAGCTACTCGAGGAGATGCGCTCTAAGGGCTTAATCGGCAGTTCCTTCGATGCCAAAATAAAACTGTTGACAAACAATGAAGAACGGTATAAATTCTTAAGCAGCTTGAAAAGCGATCTTTGCGAGGTATTCAAGGTTTCACAAGTTGAGATATGCAGGGAAGGGCAGGCGGATATCGCCGTAACCGCATCTAAGGCTGAAGGCGTCAAATGCGTGCGTTGCTGGAATTACTCTTCCGGCGTCGGTAGCGCCAAGGAACACCCGCTGATCTGTGTTAACTGTTTCAAAGCCATAGGGGGAAAATCGTGAAAAAGAAACTCGCCAGAAAAGAATTGGCCGAATTCAAGAAACTGGTCCTTAAGAAAAAACAAGAAGTGCTTGATGAGATAAACCATATCTCGGAAGATACCCTTAAGAAGTCGCAGAAGGAAGCTTCAGGGGATATATCCGGGTATACCTATCATATGGCTGACGTGGCCACGGATACCTATGACAGAGAGTTTTCCATGGGTATCGCCTCTAACGAGAGAAAAGTAATCTACGAATTGGACGATGCCTTAAAGAAGATAGAAGAAGGCACTTTCGGTGTCTGCGAAGAATGTGCAGGACTTATCAGCAAGAGCAGGCTTAAGGCGGTCCCCTACGCGCGCTACTGCGTAAAGTGCCAGGAAAAGAAAGAAAAAAAGTAGGCCAGGATTCTATTGCCGATGGTCTTTATCGCCGCATCAATCACCTTTGCCTTAGACCAGCTCACCAAGTACTTCATCAATAATAGATTCTCTCTGCACGAGTCCTTACCCATTATCAAGGGTGTATTCCACCTGACACTTGTGCATAACCGTGGTGCCGCTTTCGGCCTGCTGCAGAACCAGATCCCCTTTCTTATCCTTACCTCTATTTTTGCTATTTATCTCATCTATTCAAACCTTAAAGCCGGTAAACACGGCAAAATTTATTCCCTTGCCTTAGGCCTTATCCTCGCCGGAGCAGCGGGGAACCTTATTGACCGTATCTTCCTGGGATACGTGATTGATTTCCTGGATTTCCGTATCTGGCCGGTCTTTAACCTCGCTGACAGTGCGATTACCGTAGGCGCTGGGCTGCTGGGCTACTCCATAATAAGCAAGAGGTAAAATTAAATATGTATCCGGAAATTTGTAAGATAGGCCCATTGACAATATATTCCTACGGCCTGATGCTGATAATATCTTTCGCGGTGAGTGTTTTTTTGGCTGCGCAAAAGGCGAAGAGGGATAATTTTGACAGCGAGCTTATCTTCAACCTTGCCTTCGCGGTCTTTATATCCGGAGTACTGGGTGCGCGCATCTTCTATGTGATCGAAAACCTGAGATATTACCTTTCGAACCCGCTGGAAGTGGTCATGCTGCAGCGCGGCGGGCTCTCCTGGTTCGGCGGGTTTATCTTAGGTGCATCCTACGGGATAATATATTTAAAGGCAAGGCATTTATCCGTCTATAAAACGCTGGATTTGCTCATACCATTCCTCGCCCTTGGGCAGGCGATAGGAAGGATCGGCTGCCTCTTAAACGGATGTTGTTTCGGCAGGAGTTGGCCCATCCCCATCCAGATGTATTCATCTCTGGCGTTGCTTCTGATCTTCTATTTACTAAGACTCAAGCAGGAGAGGATACACAAAGAAGGGGAGATACTTTTTACCTATATTTTCCTTTATTCCCTGAAAAGATTTTTTGTCG
>DATJPP010000175.1:0-5687 GCA_035506355.1 Candidatus Margulisiibacteriota bacterium
TGAAGATACCCTGGAGCGTCTTACCTCTAACTATAAGAAGGCGCTTAAGGCAATAGAAATCACTGAGCGCGCAATCTCCAGAAGGGGTAGTCGCAGAGGCAGTTCTCCGGTTAAGGCAGGGGAGAAGAATGTCAAGATCAGTCAGAATGAAGCCGGCCTTCATGATTTTATCGGTAGGCTTTGGCTGCACGTGGAAGCCTTGTGTATTGAGCTTGCCCGGCGCAAATTCAATATAGAGATAAGCCAGGAGCGCGAAGCGCTAATAAATACCATCAAGGAAGATTTCGATATTTATCTAAATGATATCGGAGAAGAATTCAAGGTCGCGGTCAAATACGCAAAAAGCGCTCTAGGGGGGGCCGTCAAAGAAATAGAAAAAGATATGGAGCCTAACGCCCATTGGCGCCTGGTAGGGGTGATAACTGAGATAACCAGGCATTACGAAGCCCTGTCAAATAAGCGTCTGGAGAAAAGAAGAAGATATTTTAATACAAATGCGACAAGGATAGAACGGCGCAAGGATAAGATAATAATGGCCCACGGTATATACGAGATACCCGAGGGTGGAAGGAAGTCAATGTTTCAGGACGGGAGCGTTTATTTTGAGAGCGTGTGGGAATTATTCCGCGGCATAGATGACGAGATAGAGAACGGCAGACTGGAAGCGCAGATGTTAAGTGAAGTAATCTCTGTCCTTAAAAATGCGCTTGCTATATTTGAAACCTATCAGGGAGCCGGAAGTTACGCATTGAATGATGTGGATGAAGCAAAGGCCTTTATCTATCTGGCAAATATTAAAGAATTAATGGGCGGTTTCGAGAGAAAATATAAAGTTGACCAAAAAGAGGTAGCCCAAATACTCTTGCGCGCCACAGAAGGAATGATGCTTTATGGCTTTAGACACACCGGCACAATCCAAAGCTTTCTTGAACATGCTTTATATTGTTTGGAGCTGAGAGTTAGAAACTTAGACCTGATACTTGAACGCATCAGAAAAGGCAAGCTTAATGAAGCACGCCAGATAATTGAAGATAGAAATAGAGATTTATTACAGAAGGTCAACAGGGGTATTGTATTGATTCAAGAGGGGAATTTTGAATGGGCATCTAAGTATATAATGGGGATGCGCCATAGGTATGATATTCAGAATGAACCGGATCTGGAATATTTTCCCGGTTTATTAAGCGGAGCAAATGATTCGGCAAAAGAAGGCAACACCAAGGGTGCAATTTTTGATATGGAACTGGCTAGGCAGTCTATCGGCTGGTCAGATTTTACCAGGTTAAAGATCGCAGGCCAGCGCGATGAAATAATCGAGACAGAATTGAAAGAGCGTAGGGTTCTTAACGAAGATGAACAATATCAGCTACTGCTGGGTTTGTTAAGGAGCGAAAAACCCACCGGGCCTCCCAACTATGTCAAAAGATGGTACTTCAGAGCCTGGGCCAGGCTATATCAGGCCGCTTTTATCCATTTAAATATCGACGATCCTTCCCAGCCCAGTCAGCGCATTCCTAATCCAGTTTTTAAAGCAGCCAGCAAATATATTTATCTCTTGGATATACACTTAATAAGTATTCTTTTAGCTAAAAGGCGTTTAAGCAAGGCGATTAAACAGCATTTAGAAAAGATACAGAGTGAGGCCAAAAGAGAGCAAATTATGGAGACAGATCTCCCGGGCTTAGTAAAAGCAATAGCCGCAGAGGATAAATTGGATGATGAGCAAGAAGCTATCCTGGCAAAATGTATTTTCCCGGGATTTGCCAGTTCTCCGGTATATACATTCTCCTTTACTGAAGCCGCTACTAAGAAATGGAAATATCAGATCCGCGAGCGTCATTACAAGGTCGGGCTGAAAATACCGCAGGCCCCGGATGATTTTATGCCGGTCATCGAGCATATTTTCAGAGAAGATGATGAATTCCTGCAGGTGACATTACACAATATTTTCGCCAGAGATATAGACAGGAACGCATTTAATAGGGCCGAAATTAGCTATCTGGCTTCAGATATGACTAAGCATGCCTTTTTAACCTCCTTATTCTTGAATAACGGAGTAGCATATCACTTTGCAACCAAACCCACCCAAATCGGCATAACTGAGGAAAACCGCGATGACATTTACAAAGGATTCGGAAATTGGTCAAAGTTTAAGCCAGGGAAGGAGCTGGAATATGTTGCCTGTTTTGGCAGCAATACTCCCGCCTATTTTACTAATTTCCATACCGGAAGCATTGTCATATCCCAGGAATTTGTGCCTGGCAATACCTTAAAAGAGATTATAGCCGATCCGAAGCTCTCTGCGAGCTATAAGAGAAGGGCAGTCCGTAACGCTTATAATACCTTACTTCGGGCTGAGGAGGAGTATAAGATTGCTATAACCGACCCTAAGCCGGCAAATATAGTAGCCGTAAATAACAATATAAATAAATGGAAGCTTATCGATATGGATAAGCTATCTCCGGGCCGGGACTTATCTTCGGCCGAATACAAGGAGCTACTCGATGATTACTACGCAGATTTCATGATTAAGGGCAGCTCGCCCATAGGAAAAGATGAAGGGCCGTTATTTTTAGGCACCTATAAGATTAAGGTCGACAGCAAGAAAAGGATATTGCTTCCGGCCGCTATATCAAGACAGCTTGGTCCGGACAGAAAGATGTTTGCGGAATATTTAGGTCAAATCGGTAAATGGCAGGCTGTTTTCCAAATTATTCCGGAGTTTTATTGGGTTCCGTATCTGGAAGAAAAGAAACAGGAGATAGAGATAACCGGACAGTTTGATGCTAATAATAGCGACATCTTCAGCAAGGTTGTTAAGGTTAAGGTCGATAATTCATGGCGCATAATCTTGGATAAGGCTATGCTCAGTCTTGCAAAAGGTTCTTCTTTTGAGCGGGTGCAGGCTCGTCATGAGCTTTACATCGTCGGCGCAGGCAAATTCTTCCTCATCGCCGATAAATCCAGCTCGCCGGTATCTTTGCTAAATATATTGCAGCCCTATGCTGGCATTACGCAAGAAAATATTAAGGATAGGCTTTTTGGTGCAAGGATTCTATCGGATGGGGAAGAAAAAGAGCTGGAACGTTTCAAGCTGCTATTACCGAGTTCGCTGAATCCAGCTGTATTGGGAGAGCCGGTAAATGTAGGGGCAGATAATGCTAAAAACATATCACATTTGATTAAAATACTCAGGTTTGACCGCGGTTTCCCCGGAGTTTGCTATGAAGCTAGCGTAGGTTTAGCGCATATATTAAGGACAAATAGTTTTGAGGGTGAATTTATCACCACACGCAATCACAGCCTTGGTTACGAGAATTACTGCACGGTCAAGCTGCTCGGAGAAATATTCATACTTTCGCTAACCCAGGCCTTTTATCTAGAGGATAAGAAGATTGATCTGGGGCTGGTGATGATGCCTCTTGAATATGCCCGGATGAATAGCGAAAATCTTCCCTGGCTGACTAAAGATGATGTTGTTTTCCGTTATTCATTCTCTCGGGACGGCATAATAAACGCTTTCTCTGTCAATGACCCTATAAGCGCTTTAGTCTTAAACGGAAACAAAGCATTTCCGCGGATAACTGCTATAGAGCGTTCGGGTAAAGATAGCTTGATATCAAAAGTCAGGGTAATCTATGAACATGGTGATGCTGTTACTTATATCGCACCGCTCTTCCTTGTAGACAAAAGCGGTAAGAAAGATAAAGTCGAGAAGATCTTAGAGGTTAACAGTAACATTGGCCGTTTGCGGGTAGGACTTGGCTTATTCCCTGACCGTGAGATTTATATGCGCTGCCTTGATCATGAGAAAGTAAAGGGAGCTAAAATTGTCTTAAGGCGTGCGATAAAAAGCGCCGAAGAGTATGTAGAGGCTATGTGGCTACTGCATTTATTCAGAGAATATGGAGCTGCTGAAATAGAGTTGGTGCTTGATGGTAAATATTCTGCAGACAACGGACTGTTATCTCTACTGAAGAATTTCTGCGAGAAATTGAGTTTTGCTTCGGATAACCAATTAACTGTTGATAAGACTACGGATTTTCCTAAGCAGAAGATTCCTTTCTGGGTGGACTTGATAGCTTATCGGCACAAACGTTTCTCTTCCGATGCTCGTCAAGCTTCACGTTTGATCACAGCCAGTAGCCGGCTTGTTCATGTGCGTTCAGATAGCAACAATCCATTTTATTGGAGAGCGCAATTACCCAAGGATATCAAGGGTAAGAATATTTTCTTTATTCATAGCACTGAAAGCGCCAAGGATATCGTAGGGCTATGGCTTATGCTTTTGGCTTTGCGCAGGGAAGGAGCAGGCTGTATCGCGCTTCTAAATACTTACCTTGGATACATGCGCCAGGACAAGGTATTCAATACCGGAGAGATAATTACAGCCAAGGCAATGCTTGAACTGATAGATATTTTCGTTGATTTTAACTCTGGACTCAATATACACTTCGGGGGCAAAAGCGGATGGGTAGAATTCGGCGGCTTCAGGGTGTACAACATAAATGCCTTTGTCCAGGTAGTGGAGAAACTTTTTGAACATGCGGTAACTTTTATTAAATCGGGGATCAGGGGTAATGTTGATGTGCGCTTAGCCTTGGAGAGGGAATTTAAGAGGCATCCCTTGCTTGTAGTAGGCCCTGACGACGGAGCATTTTACTATGCCTTGGAAGCCGCTAATGCTTTGGCTATCCATATAAAACAACGCTACCATTTGGATATACCGGTATATTGCGCCTATCTAGACAAAACCCGAATAAGTAGCGAAAAGGTAGTTATCCCAGGCTATCTTCTTGATCAGGAAGGCAGGACAGTTTATAGCCTCGGAAAGGTCGCAGTGAATAAATCCTGGGTTTTGCTTGCTGACGATCAGACATCCAGCGGCGGCACCATCAGGGCTGCAGATTTTGCTTTGGTAGTCAAAATGATGTTCAAATGGTCCAGGGTGCTCACCGGCGTGGTGCAGACGATAGCGGCAAAGGGATTACATAAACTAATTGACCAGGATATTGAACAATCTAATAATAAATATTTTGAGCCTAAGCCCGAATATATTGATGCTGAGAACGAAGAGATGCTTCCGCGTCTCTTTGTTACCTGCGCCTCATTAGATACCCCCGCTGGGCTCCCGGATTCTAATATTGCCTCCATACGTAATACCGTTAATTATGCAGTGAAGAAAGTAATAGGCGGTTCTTCCTCACCGATAAGCCTTAAAGGAATAATTGCCCTAGCCGCCGCAACATTATCCATGCTTCCTTGCGAGCTTCAGGCGCAAGATTCTAAAATTAAAGAAGATAAACAAGTGTTAGATCTTAGTTTCCCCACCCTTTATTGTTATGATCCCGCTAAGGGAGTGCTGAAAGTCAAATACGCCGATCCCGGATTAATCAGGATCAGTAAGCCCCAGGATACGCTCACGGTCTCTCCGTACGAAAAAGAACCTAAAATCGGATGCCTCTCCGATGGATCCGGTAGCCAAGGGCGTAGTTCTATGGCAACGCAGGCCAGGCAGTTTGAAAAAGAGATTTTGCCATTTATCGAGAAGGAATACCCCGGCGTTACCAACATCTGGTTAAGCATGGTTACTGACCCCGATCCCAAGGTCTGCGTGTATTCTTTGACCAAAGCCAAGGACTACTTCAAGGGAGAGAGATTCAGCAGGAAAGGAGACGGGCCATCTT
>DATJPP010000176.1:0-3942 GCA_035506355.1 Candidatus Margulisiibacteriota bacterium
AGAATTTTCCTTCGGCTTTTGCAATCATTTTATCTTATGTCTTCTCCGGCGCCTTCTTGGCCTTTACGCCGCCGTGCTTCCTGAAGATGCGGCTGGGAGAGAATTCGCCCAGTTTATGCCCTACCATATTCTCGGTAATAAAGACCGGGATATGTTTTTTTCCGTCATAAACGGCGAAGGTCAGGCCCACAAAATCAGGGAGTACTGTAGAGCGCCTGGACCAGGTCTTAATTGCCTGCCTTGTCCCCCCGGAATGGGTTGCCTTCTCTACTTTCTTCAATAAGCTTTCGTCCACAAAGGGACCTTTTTTTAATGAACGCGGCATGGCTATTTCCTTCGTTTTAGAATGAATTTATCGGAATACTTTGCTTTTCTTCTGGTTTTATATCCTTTAGTGGGGACCCCCCAGGGAGTAACCGGGTGTGGATTTCCTTGCCCGGATTTTCCTTCACCTCCGCCATGCGGATGGTCTACCGGGTTCATTGCCAGACCTCTTACTGTAGGCTTAATCCCTAACCAGCGGCTCTTTCCTGCCTTACCTAAAATAAGTGCCTCGTGCTCGACGTTGCCAACTTGGCCGATAGTCGCCACACAATCAAGGCTGATCAGCCTTACTTCTCCGGAAGGAAGTTTTACATGTGCAAGCTCTCCTTCTTTGGCCATGATCTGCGCACTTGTCCCTGCGCTTCTAACGATCTGCCCGCCCTTACCCAGGTTCATCTCGATATTGTGGATGAGCGTTCCTGAAGGTATATTCCTTAAAGGGAGGCAATTGCCCGTCTTAATCTCAGTTTCTTTCTGGCGCGAGGAGAGGATTGTGTCATTTAGCATAAGACCTAATGGGGCGACGATATATCTCTTTTCTTTATTGGCGTACTCGATAAGGGCTATTCGTGCCGAGCGGTTAGGGTCATATTCGATAGCCACTACCCTGCCGGGGATATCGAGGAGGTCGCGCTTGAAATCTATGATACGCAACATCCTTTTATGCCCGCCGCCGATATGCCTGGTGGTAACTCGGCCATAGGCATTCCTTCCCCCTGTCTTTTTAAGAGGGATGAGGAGCGATTTCTCGGGTTTATCCTTGGTGATCTCGGAAAAATCAGGTCCGATCATATGGCGTCTGGAAGGTGTTGTTGGTTTAAATTTTATTGTACCCATGAAAGTATCCCTATGCCGTTTCTATTTTTTGCCCTTTTTTAAGGGTTACTATCGCCTTCTTTAAATCCGGGGTTCTTCCCAACTGGTACCTGACCCGTTTCATCTTTCCCAGCGTTACAAAGGTATTAACACTTGCAACCTTTACCTTATATATCTCTTCCACTGCACGCTTTATCTGGATCTTATTCGCCCTTCCGTCAACCAGGAAAAGGTACTTTCCATCCGGTTCATAAATAGTACTCTTCTCGGTGCGTATTAAGGACTTGATTATATCTAGAGAATAGTTCATTTTTTCAGTCTATCGATAAGTTCTTCCAAGCCATCCCTGGTAATGATAAGTTTTCCGTGGCTCATGATTTCATAGGTATGGGTCAGCTTGGACAAATTGACGTCTAAGAATCCGATATTGCGCAGGGTCAAGCCCGTATTCCCCTCGACCTTTTTAAGTAATAATAAGACATTTTTTTCTTTCCTGCTATTAACTTTCAAGTTAGCGAATATGCCCGCCGCTTCTTTGGTCTTAGTGGAAGCAAATTTAAGCTCCTCAAGGATAATGAGATTATTCTCTTTTACCTTGGCGTTCAGGCTTGACTTTAACGCCAAAAGCTTTATTTTCCTGGGGATAGAAAAGGAAAAGTCGCGCGGGTGCGGCCCGAAGATGACTCCTCCGTGCCTCCACAGCGGAGAACGGGTCGAACCGACTCTCGCCCTGCCGGTACCTTTTTGCTTCCAGGGTTTTTTGCCGCCTCCGGAAACCTCGCCCCTGGTTTTAGTAGAAGCAAGCCCGCATCTCTGGTTGGCACGATATTCATTAACCGCCTGGTGAATCGCGTCGCTGTTAACCTTCCCGTCAAATACGGATGCGTTAAGCTTGATGCTCCCCGTTTCTTTCCCCTCTTGGTTATATACTGGTAAAGTCAAAGCTTCCATTCTTTATTTTAACCTTTTTTGGCTGATCCGCCTTTTTTAGCAGCCGGCGCAGCAGCCTTCTTTCTGGTCTTTTTCGCTTTCCTGATCACCAGGTATCCGTTCTTGTGCCCCGGGACAGGCCCTCTGACCAGGAGGATATTGTTTTCAACATCTGTCTTTACCACCGGCAAGTTCTGGATGGTCGTCTTGATCATGCCCATATGCCCGGGGAGGTGATGCCCCTTCCACACTCTTCCGGGAGTAGTGGTTGAGCCGATAGAGCCTACGCGGCGATGGGAGGTAGAGCCGTGTGTCATCGGCCCTCCATGCCAATGCCAGCGTTTCATCCCGCCCTGAAAACCTTTGCCTATTGAGACCCCGGTTACATCCACCATATCCCCTGCCTGGAATATATCCGCTTTTAATTCCTCGCCTACTTTATATTCTTTCGCGGGCTCTCTTAAGAGCTCCCTGATTAGTCTATGAGGCGGAATATTATTCTTCTTGAAGTGCCCGAGGACGGGTTTCTTAAGCCTGTTCTCCTTGGTAAGGTCAAAGGCGACCTGTATGCTCTTTTCCTTTATTGCCAGGATAGGGCATGGTCCTGCTTCAATAACGGTAACGCCTATGAGTTTTCCGTCTTCGCTAAAGACCTGCGTCATCCCAATTTTTTTACCGAGTATCGCTGCCATTTTTGTCAACCTTATACGCTTACTTTATCTCCACATCAACGCCAGCCGGCAAATTAAGCTTTCTCAGGGAATCGATGGTCTTTGCCGTCGGCTCATAGATATCAATGAGCCGTTTGTGGGTAGAGAGATCAAACTGCTCGCGGGATTTTTTGTCAATTACCGGAGAACGCAGCACGGTATAGATCTCGCGTTTGGTCGGCAAAGGCACTGGCCCGCAGATATTGGCGCCAGTGCGCTTTGCGGTTTCCACAATCTCCAGCACTGCCTGATCCAGCAAGCGGTGATCGTAAGCCTTAAGTTTTATGCGAATTTTTTGCATGTTTAGTTTAATCTTAAGCAATTACCTCTGTTACAACACCTGCGCCTACCGTATGCCCGCCTTCTCGGATGGCAAAACGCGATTCCTTCTCCATGGCTATCGGTGTTATCAAGGCGACTTCCAGGTTGACGTTATCTCCGGGCATAACCATCTCTGTCCCCGTCGGTAATGTAACGTCTCCGGTAACATCGGTGGTCCGGAAATAGAACTGCGGCCTGTACCCTTTGAAGAACGGCGTATGCCTTCCGCCTTCCTCTTTGGTCAAGATGTAAACCTGGGCCTTAAACTTTGTATGCGGAGTAATCGACTTAGGTGCGGCGATAACCATACCGCGCTCTATATCGTTCTTCTCAACGCCTCTTAAAAGCAGGCCGACGTTATCTCCGGCCTGGCCTTCATCGAGCATCTTCCTGAACATTTCAATCCCGGTGACAACCGTCTTCTTTACCTCCGGCCTTAAGCCGACTATCTCTACTTCGTCGCTTATCTTGACCTTCCCGCGCTCGATCCTGCCGGTTCCCACCGTTCCTCTACCCTCGATGCTGAAGACGTCTTCGACTGCCATGAGTAAAGGTTTATCCAGGTCTCTTGCGGGCATGGGTATAAAATCATCACATGCCTTGACCAGGTCAAGGATAGGCTTGCAATCCGGGCTGTTCGGGTCTCCGTTTGCCTGCATAGCCTTAAGGGCGCTACCTTTTATAATCGGGGTTTTATCCCCGGGATAGCCGTATTTAGTCAACAGATCCCTTACTTCCATCTCGACGAGGTCAATCAACTCTTTATCAGAGACGGTATCGACTTTGTTTAAGAAAACTACCATTGCCGGAACGTTTACCTGACGGGCAAGCAAGATGTGCT
>DATJPP010000177.1:0-3836 GCA_035506355.1 Candidatus Margulisiibacteriota bacterium
TTCTTGGCTAACAGGAGACTCAGGGCGATGGTAGGGGCGGTGGTCTCAAAACCAACGGCGAGAAATACGAATTTCTTCCCCGGGTTAAGCCTGGCCAGCCTTACGCTATCCAAGGGGGAATAAACTACCCTTACCCGGGCAAGGCCTGCCTTTTCTTTCTCCAGCGAAGAGCGCGTTCCCGGCACACGCAACATATCCCCGAAAGTAATAATCTCTACCTGCGGCAGACGCGCCAGGGCTATGGAGGCATCTATATAGCCCTGGGTGCTTACGCAGACGGGGCATCCCGGACCAGAGATAAGTTTTAGATTAGCGGGCACGAGGGCGGAGAGGCCGAATGCGGCATACGCCTGTGTATGCGTGCCGCAAACCTCCATAATATTAACCCTGCCTCCGGGGGTTATCTCATGCAATTTTCTGGCAAGTTTTTTCACCAGGCTTGCGTTACGGAATTCACTAACGTATTTCATGCAGTAATTTAAGCGTCTCCTGCGCCATTTTCGAATCTATGCGCTGAATGGCAAAACCCGCGTGCACCATCACATAGTCTCCCTCCCGGATGCCGGAGAGCATCTGGGTATTGACACGCTTTTTTAACCCGGAGGACTCAACCTCAGCGAAATCTCCGGCAACCTTTATAATTTTCATGGGGACGGCCAGACACATAGTCTAAACCCTGTAATTAGCTATCATTACCTGACCCAAGGAGATACCGGAATCATTGGGAGATAGCTTCTTGTGGGAGAGAACCTGAAAACCTTCTTTATATAATAAACCTGAACAGAGACTAAGTAAAAGGTTATTTTGAAAAACCCCTCCGGATAAGACCACCTTCTTTATCCTGTGCTCTTTTCTTAAAATCCGACAGGCCTCAAGGATGATCTTTGCCACTGTGAGGTGGAATTTGTAAGCCATAGACTCTCGTGTCACCTTATCTTGCAAGTCGCGCACTAATCCCTTAAAAAGGGGTGCTGGGTCAATAAGGTAAGCCCCTCTCTCTTCGTAGATATTGAATTTGTAAGCCTTAAGAGGCAGCTTGCACCTCTTCGCTGCCTGCTCAAGCTTTATGGCTAATTCAGCTTCAATACCTGCTTTATATTTTGCTAAGATTAGAGACGCCGCCGCGTCAAATAACCGCCCCATACTGCTTGAAAGCGGAGAATTTATATTTAAAGAGCGCATCCTTTCGAGGACCCGCCATTTTTTATTCTTTGCGTATTTTATAAACGCTATTTTCAGATCTGGTAAGTTTTCCTTATAAATAGATGAGAGCCAACTTAAGGCGAGCCTGCCCGGTTCCAGAATGGCCCTTTCCCCTCCCACAAGTGCTATCTCCTTTAAATGCGCCTTGCGGGAGAAACTCCGGTAATCGCAGAGTAAAAAGTCGCCTCCCCACAACTGATTATCTACGCCCAGCCCTGTCCCGTCAAAGGCCACACCGATTACCTTCTGATTTTTTAGGCCGTTATCAGCCATACAAGAGGCTATATGCGCATGGTGGTGTTGAACAGGAACCATCCTGTATCCTTCAGCTTGAATCTTGCGGGCAAACTTTGTGGACTGGTATCCCGGGTGCAGGTCAAAGGCGATAATCTTTGGCTTGATTTTGCGCATGGCAAAAACTCTCTTTTCAAAACACAGGAGGTCTCTGAGCACCCCCAGGTCAGAGAGAGGCTCACTCAAATAGGCAAATCTCCCCTTTGCCAGGCAAAGCGTATTTTTACTGTGGCTGCCTAAGCCAAGAATCACCCTGTTGAATTTTTCCGGCAGGCTGATCTTATGGATAGGGAATGCCAAAGAGTGATAAGAATTCTTCATATGGTATTACCCGGTTAGATTCAGCGATATCCCTGAGCCTAAAGAAAACCTCGGCGGCAAGCTCTACATCTTCCAGCGCGCGGTGCACCTGTTTCCTGGCAACGCCTAGATTCTCAGCAACCGAGGAGAGCGCATAACGCTGGAGGCCCGGCAGCAGCCTCCTTGCCATCTTCAAAATATCCACGACAGGCAAGCCGTTCAACCGCGGTTCACCAAGAAAATTAAGTTCGTTGTTTAAAAATCCCAAGTCAAAAGCAGCATTATAAGAACAAAGACAGCTTCCCCGGATGAACTCCATGAATTTAGGAAGAACCTCCTTTATTTCCGGAGCCCCCCTAAGCATATCCTGGGTTATCCCGTTGACAGAAAAGGCCCCTTCCGAAATATTTCTCTTGGGATCAACCAGATTTTCAAAGACGGCTATTTTTTCTTTTCCCCTGAACCTTATTGCGGCAATCTCAACTATCCTGTCACCGCTCTCTGGCTCAAGTCCGGTGGTCTCGGTATCGAGGATAACGAACTCTGCCTCTTTTAAGCTTGGGCTCATAAGTGATCCCTTCTTAAAACTATGTAAGAAGCGACGAGTCTGCGCGGACGATAAGAAAATTTTGTTTTTTTGAGATTTTCCAGCCCCGAGTCATCCATAATATTGATAAAACGATAATTTTCGAGTTCCCGGCAGAACTGGCGGAAGATAAACTGGCTTAAGCCTCTGACTTTCAAATCCGTAACTTCATATAGTATGCAGAAGCTCTCCCTGTTGATGGCAAAACCGAAAGTAAAACCCCTCATCTTCCCTGCCACTCTTACTACCCTGCCTTCTAAATTTAAATAAGGGTAAGCCTCGAGTAATATTTTCAGGGCAGAGAAACTATCCTTGAGCATCCCTCTATAAACGGGATCGGGGTTATTTGCCTCCCGCCCCCCCATCCATTCAGAATATAAACCAAGACAGGCCTCTTTATCGCTCTCCAGGTAAGGCTGATACTGATATCCATAATTTTTAATAAACTGATTGTAAGCAGCGCGTTGGGACTTAAATTTGTTGCCGATCAGGCCGGTCAAATCCTCTCTTGTGCAGAGGTATTCGCCGAACTTGGGGCGAGAGAGGTAACCTTTTTCTTGATACCAGCGCAATCCGCTCTCTTCAATATTTTCTATACGCGAAACCTCCCTATTCTTATTGTACCTGTCCATGATCCTGAAACACTCATCAACTACTGCAGGGCTTAACTCCTCTTTCAGGGGGGGCAAGTACATAAAAGACCCGGTATTATCCCTGAAGAAAACACAAAGGGAGTCTTTAATCAGCGCCCATGAAACATCAAAGAGGGCTTTCCAAATATAGATATTGGCGAAAGAGTAAACTGAGAGCTCATGCGTTCTCTTGCCCAGAAACCGGTTAAATATAACCTTATCTTTGAGGCTGATGGTTTCAAGTCTCATGCTTTCAAAACTTTATTTCTACGAGATTCAACAGGCCGGGGTAACTCTGGATTACTTGAGGATTCTCTTTTAAGGCCTTCCGCACCAGAGGGTCACTGAAAAAATCTTTCAGGTAAGACAGGTATTCAAGAAAACTTTTATTCTTTAGTTTATCTTGTATAAAAGGGCAGCCCTGATCAAGTGCCAGGTAAACCCGGTTTTCCTGGCGGTTAATCATAAAAGGATAGAGTTGACATTCCAACGGCCGCATAGGATAAATATTACAGGAGTTATTATCTTCTTTAAAAAAAGTGCAGATAAAATATTCTGCTTTGGCAGATAGTATAAGGTGGCCTCTTCCCTCACGCGAGAAACAGGAGGGAGGGATATTGTTATCGACCAGGGTCTTAACCTCTTCGTAGAGGAACGCGGGAGACCAAGGAGAGTCTGCCTCTTTAAACCTGCAGCAGCAACGGCATTTAAGGCAGGCTTCCTGCGGCACGAACTGCTTAATCACTTTACAATACTCCCTGGCTTGGTTTTTCTTTGCGGGCTTACGATGGCAATCCCCTCTTCATCCTGCGCGGCAAGGA
>DATJPP010000178.1:0-4171 GCA_035506355.1 Candidatus Margulisiibacteriota bacterium
AAGCTTGTGAAGGGGCATATCCCGGAAGACCTTAATTCTCTGCCGGCTCCCGATAGGTCTATTCTCTATAAGTACGCAGAATTCGGAAAGGCGAGGATGAAAAGGTTTATTGCGGCACGAGATTGCCCTAATGCTTGCGCATACTGTTTTAATCACCTTTACCATAAGCTTTACAGCGAAGAGAAGCACAGGTTCTTTCAGAGAGCTTCGCCAGACAAGGTGATCGAAGAGATTAAGGAAGTGCGCCAGCAGTATGGATTGGAATTGGCCTATTTTAACGATGATGATTTCGCTGCGGATCACGCGTGGCTTGATGAATTCTGCGCGAAGTATAAAAGTAAGGTGGGCTTACCGTTCTGTGGGTCTATCCGTGCAAACAGCGTGGATTACGGCCTTCTAAAGATGATGGCGGAAGCAGGGTGCGTGTTCTTAAATATCGCTTTGGAATCTGCCAATATCGAGACCCAAAAACTCTTGCGCAGAGGGGCAATTACAAATCAGCAGATTGAAGAGGCCTGTAGGGACTGCGGACAGGTAGGCATAATGGTAAGGCTGCAGAATATGATCGGGCTTCCCGTAGAGGATCCGCTTAAAGACGCATTAGAGACCCTGGCATTCAATATGAAAATCAATCCAACCGATTCTTGGGCAGCTATATATCAACCGTTTCCTAAAACCGAATTATGGGAGTATTGCATTAAGAAGGGGTTAGTGCGTGAAGATGCCGAATGCGTAAATTTTCATGATTATACTATTCTTTCCATACCCGATGCAGAGAAGCTCAACCGGCTTCACAAATGGTGGTTTTTTGCTATAAAACACCAAATCCCCAGCGAACTGCTCGCTATCCTCTTGGAATTACCGCTCACAGACGAAGAAGAGACGAAACTCCAGGATTTGAGATGGAGGATTGCTGCGCAGACTTTATATGGTATGTGAAGTAAGGCAATTTACTGCCGGTTTTCTGTCACTCTTCCTTTGAGCCGCCTTTACAACTGGCAAGGGCATGGTACTCCAGACTGCGGACACCGAAGGTATCAGCAGAATCTGCTGTGTCCGTTATTCAAACGACGGGCCAAGCGGTGGATTTTTATTTTTGTTGACCTGCCCGGAGCAAAGCAGTAAAATACCCTAAAGCAAAAAACCGGTTATGCGCAAGAGAGAGCTGGTCATTGTCTGGGTATTGTTGATGCTCATGTTCCTTGAGCTCTCGGCGCTTTTATCCCTGGTCTATTTTACTCAACTGCCATTTTTCCTTTTTGCTTTTACCGTGGCCCTGAGGCTGCTTTCTTTTTTTCTCGTCGGGGCTACCGCTTTGTTCTCTTTGCTTATCTTGCTGGGGATTAAGCCGGAAATCACCATAGAGGCCTGGAAGGAGTATGTCAAAGAGGCCGTCAGGTTCATCGGTTCCTCGTTTATACTGACCTTTATCGCTTTTTGTCTATGTGTGGCCTTGGGGGCATTGATCATGTTTATTTTAAAGAAGTTTTATTTTCTGCCTAGCACACAGATATTCCTGAGATCATTAAGCCGCTGGGTAGCGCTGCGTTTCTACTAACCTGTTATGAAAGATAAACTTTGGGACTTCATAGATAATTACGGCACTTTCAAATCCGAAAATGCCGCAGGGATAAAAACCCTTTATCTCCCCCTTGCCAACGAAAATCTGCTCTCCTCCGTTTCTCCGGAATTGCGCGGAGACTCCAAAAGCAGGCAGGATTCCTTTCTGCTTACCCCCGTATCCCGCATCAGCCTTACGGATTCCAGGGAATCAAGGAATTTCTGGGTCCGGCTGGAAGACGGCAAAGTTTGGTCCGCTTCTGGAGTCTCCAAGAGCCTCTCGGATATAAAAAAGGATAAATTTTATCTGGAGGCAGGTTTTCTTTGGCAATCCATCACCAGGGAGAACCCGGGTTTAGGCCTTAAAGCCAGGATAACCTCTTTTATCCCCGCGCAGGATGATGCGGTTGAGATCATGCAGGTGGAGATTACTAATATTTCCCGGCGTAAACTCAAGATTACTCCTACTGCCGCCATCCCTATTTATGCCCGTGGCGCAAATACATTAAGAGACCACCGTCATGTCTCCTCGCTTTTTAACCGGATAATACCGGATAAATATGGAGTTATTGTCCGGCCGACTTTAACCTTTGATGAAACGGGGCATGGGAAGAACAGGAATTCTTATTTTGTTTTGGGCTGGGATGGAAATTTTAAAGCCCCTGAAGGCATATATCCGACACGTGATTTATTCTGCGGCGATTCCGGAGACCTGGAGGAGCCGCTTAGCGTGATAAATAATTTACCCGCAGACGGAAAAGCGGATATCCAGGGCCAAGAGGCAATGGGCGCTTTGCGTTTTAGAAGGGAAACCTTAAAGCCACGCCAGAGCAAGGTCTATATCATTGTCATGGGTATTGCCGCAGGAAATCAGGCGATAAAGAAAATTAAGCAAAAGTTTAACAGCCTGGCTAAGGTCAGAGGCGCCCTTGAGAAGACCAGGAGTTTTTGGATTACGCAAAGCAGGCAAACCGCGCTGGATACATCTAATCCTGACTTTGATAATTGGTTCCGCTGGGTAAACATACAGCCTACCTTAAGAAGGCTCTTTGGTTGTTCCTTCCTTCCGGATTTTGATTACGGGAAAGGCGGGAGGGGTTGGCGTGACCTGTGGCAGGATTGCCTGGGCCTTCTGCTTAATGACCCGCAGAAGGTGCGTAAGATGCTATTGAATAATTTCTCAGGCGTGAGGATTGATGGCTCCAACGCTACTGTCATTGGGAAAAATCCGGGCGAGTTTATCTCTGATCGGGATGGGATCAGCCGGGTCTGGATGGACCATGGGGCCTGGCCGCTTCTAACACTCGATCTATATCTGCAGGAGACGGGGGATTATAATATCCTGCTTGAAGAGGCAGCCTATTTTAAGAATCACGAAGTTGCGCGTTCGCGCCAGCTCGATGCTGGATGGAAACCCGAGAAGGGAACAAAACTTAAAGATAAAAAAGCCGGGGTTTATCGGGGGACAGTCTTTGAGCATCTCCTGGTGGAGAATCTGGTGCAGTTTTTCAATGTGGGCAAGCATAACCAGGTGCGCCTGGAAGGGGCAGATTGGAATGACGGGCTGGATATGGCTAAGGAGAACGGCGAGAGTGTGGCTTTCAGCGCTATGTATGCTTTTAACCTTGGCCGCCTGGCAGAGCTCCTCTCCGGGATAAAGGCAGGGAAGGTCCTCCTTGCGCAAGAGTTGAAGTTATTACTCAGCGAATTTGACTATAACCGAGTTGTTAAAAAGCAGGATATTTTGGAAAAATATTTTTCCAGTACCAATTCATGTATTTCGGGAAGAAAGATAGAAGTAGATAAACGCAAACTCATCGTTAACCTAAAGGCCAAATCAGAATGGATGATACGGCATATCCGGGCTAAGGAGTGGTTAAAAGAAGGGTTCTTCAACGGCTATTATGATAATAAGTGTAAGCGGGTTGACGGGAGAAAAGGCAGGTTGCTCCGGATGACTTTGACCTCGCAGGTATTCCCGATTATGGCCGGGGTAGCTGATGAGAGGCAAATAAGGGATATTCTAAGAAGTGCCCATCGTTACCTGCTGGATAAGAAATTCCAGGGTTATCGCCTGAATACGGATTTTAAGGAAGAGCAGCATGATTTAGGCCGCGCCTTCTCCTTTGCCTACGGAGAGAAAGAAAACGGGTCGTTCTTTAACCATATGGTGGTGATCTTCGCCTTTGTTTTATATAAACGCGGCTTTGCGCGCGCAGGGTGGGAGGTATTGAACTCAATCCCTAAAATGGTACAGGATACTGATAAGTCAAAGGTCTATCCCTGCCTGCCGGAGTATTTTAATGCGGAAGGCAGGGGGATGTATTCATATCTTACCGGCTCAGCCAGCTGGTTCATCCTTACGCTGATTACCGAAGTTTTTGGGGTAAAGGGATGCGAGGGCGACCTCTGCCTTGAGCCAAAGCTGGATGCGCAGAATTTCCGCCATTCAGCCTCCTTGACAGTAATGAGGAACTTTGCCGGGATAAGATTAAAGGCCAGATTTATTAACCCCCGCAAGCTTTCTTACCCACACTACAAGATTTTAAAAGTCAGCCTGAATTCTCATCTTCTAAATCTGCCTCAAGGCAAAAAGGTTACTATTAAGCGT
>DATJPP010000179.1:0-7258 GCA_035506355.1 Candidatus Margulisiibacteriota bacterium
CTTTTCTCTGGAGAATGAGACCAGCTGGTCTAAAACAGACTCCGCGTCCCTTAATGAGCCGTCGCTGGAACCGGAAATGGCAAAGATGACTTCCTTATCCACGGCCAGTTTCTCCTCTTTTACGATACGTTCCAGTTGTCCCGAGATCTCAAGCATAGAGATGCGCCGAAAATCAAAACGCTGGCAGCGGGAGAGTATCGTAGGTAATACCTTATGCGGCTGGGTAGTGGCAAAGATAAACTTCACAAACTCAGGAGGCTCTTCCAGCGTCTTTAGAAGCGCGTTGAAAGCCTCGGTAGTAAGCATATGCACTTCATCGATGATATATATTTTGAATTTGGAAGCGGCAGGAGAAAATTTAACATTCTCCCTCAATACCCTTATCTCGTCTATCCCCCTGTTGGATGCCCCGTCTATCTCGATGACATCCAGGCTCCTGCCTTCATTTATCTCAAGGCAGGATGAGCATTTCTGGCAGGGAGAAGCCGTGGGCCCGGATTTACAATTGAGGGATTTCGCCAGGATCCTGGCGGTCGAGGTCTTTCCCACTCCGCGCGGACCGGCAAAGAGATAAGCAGAGGCGATCCTGTTCTTTTCAATCGCATTCTTAAGCGTAGAAACAATATGGCCCTGGCCTACAACTTCATCAAAATTCTTAGGCCGCCACTTTAAAGCAAAAACCGTATATGCCATTTTTAGTTTTTTATTTAAGCAACTCTGATCTGACCAGCCCCAGCTCCTGCAGCGCCCCCTGTGAATCTGCAGCGTACCTGCGGCAGAAGTCGGTTACATCCTGGAAATTCTCTATCCCCTTCTGAAGCATGGCTTCTATTACTTTTTTGCGCACCTTTAGCTCCTGGTTGATATCCCAGGGGCTCTTCCCGCTTATCTGGGCAAGCCTATCCCTGTAGATACTGCTTACGTTTGATTCCACAAAGTCGTGTTTGGCAAAATCATAGCTCCAAAGTCCGGCGAGCAAAACCGTTTTCTGCTCCATGCCTCCCGTCTCAACCAGTTCTCCTACGACACGGGAGATCTTATTATTCAAATTATACCTGCGCATTATCACCAATACATCCACCAGGTTGATAAGCGCCGATGGGACGTTCATCGGTTCATTCTCCATGCGTATAATTGTTTCACGGGCAGTTGAGGCATGCAAAGTCCCCAGGCAATATTTGCCGATATTCATCGCCGTCATCAGGTCCTGGGCCTCGCTGCCCCTGACCTCTCCCACAATAATCCTGTCCGGGCGCATGCGCAGGGAATTCTTAACCAGGTCGGCAAGGCTCAAATCTTCATCGCTCTCCAGCCGCGCACAGTTCTCTCCCGCATCAGTATTCAATTCCAGGGTATCCTCGATAACCACCAGGTGCTCTGTAATCGGCATAAAACTCATCAGCGCGTTTAAGAGAGTAGTCTTTCCCGTGCCCGGCCCGCCGGAGATAATGATATTTGCCGGCTTTATCCCCATCCCTTCCACATAAAGCCAGAACTGCGCGGCTAAACCGGAATTAAGGCTGCCGCTCTTAACCAGTTCAATGATACTTAAAGGTTTACCCTTAGCCCTGGTAATGGTTATCTGCGGGCCAAAAGGAGAATATATTATGTTCGCCCTCCCCTTGATATTGGCCAGCTCTACGTTATTCACCTTATTTATAGACTTTCTACCGGAAAATACGATTAATTTCTTGATGAATAAATCCAATTCTTCGCGGCTGGTAAACCTCTTATCCGTCTTGACCATCCCCAGCTTGGCCTTATGTATATATATGGGAGAGAGATAACTGACCATGATGTCTTCTACCTCCGGGTCATCCAGGAATTCGTCAATGATACCGTAAGAAAGGAATTCTTCGAAGAACTGCTCCATATTTATATTTTTGTATTTTCTGAATATCTTCTGGTATTTAGGAAGGTTGTAAACCTCCAGGAAAACCTCCAGCATTATCTCGCGCTTGGAGATGGGGTCCTGCAGCAAGAATATCTTGCCGGTCAACCTGTCGAGGAACTCATTATCAATCTCGTAAATTTCTCTATCCATGCCGTTCTCCTCTTTTTAAGACTATTATAATCAATAAGACCGTTTAGTGCAACTCATTTGGCAGAAGTAAAGCGTTTCTGACCGGCTTGAATTTGCCGTAGCATAAAACTGCGTGTGCGCCTCCCTCTCCTGTATTCCCCTGTCCTCTTAAGTCCCTGCTTAAACCAAGGGTCCTCTTTAATCACGCTTTCCCGTTTCGATTCGACCGAGACTTTAGGCTTGATCTTAGGGCAGCGCTTATTCTTTATCCCGCGAGATTCTTCTTTAGTCTTCCTGGGCATGGCCGGGGCAACATTAATGGGCCTTCCCAGCAGGGCCTTGCCGTCCAAACCGCCTATCGCATTAAACGCTTCTTTTTCATCAGGCATCTCCACAAAAGCAAACCCTCTGGATTTTTTACCCTTCTTCTCCATCACAATTGTTACGGAAGAGACTTTGCCGAATGATGCAAAGGCCTTGAGGAGATCGGCTTCTTTAGCCTCGAAAAGCAGATTGCCCACAAAAATATTCATCTAAAAGTTTTTTCTCTCTTCCTTCTGGAGAAGAGATAAAGTATCGTCAATATTATTGTAATTGATGAATCCCGTTAATGCAACCCGTTTAGCAAGAAGGAACAGACGTCCTTACTTACTAAAAAGATAAACGGTTATAGCTACCTCTTCTTTATTAATAAGGTCCCCTAATCTAATGTTAACGAATCTGGAACGCAGATACTCGGCAGAATATGCCAGATTAAAAGACTTGCTAAAATAATTCTTTATCAGCCCATGGGGGTCGCGGTTATGAGACACAATAACCCAGATCCTCTCATGTTGCCCGCGTGCGACATTTTCTAACCTTTTAATATTTTCTTCATTAACGGTTTCGTAAATCTCCAGGAAATGCCTCTTTTGTAAATCTTCCCTCTTGGAATAATACTTAAAGGGCATAAGTGCATGCCCGGGGGTAAAGATTAACAAATCCGATGGCTTGGCATTATCATCTATATATTTCGCCACTGCTCTCCAATTTTCATTGTTTATCTCCCGGTAATAAGTTACAACATTCATCAAAGAAAATAAAACTATCATACCGATTACCAGGAAGCTAACGTAATTATTGCGTATATTTCTTATCCCTTTCGCTACCAGCAGGTAAAAGGCCAATGAGGAGCCGATAGTATAGCGGGTCCAATAAACCGGAAAAACTAAAATTGAAATCAAGAATAATGCGCATATGGGTAAAAATAACCAGCTTAACAACAAATAAGAGTTCTTCGCCCCTTCCAGGTTAAAGCTTAATTGGCACTTTTCCAGGGAATCAAAAAAGCCCCTGAAAGCCACTTTGCCGCTGGACTTCTGGAAGTTGAATATCGCAAGGATGGTTAGGGCAAAGAATAAAAGCATCAGTTGCAGCGACCCGGAATATTCTAAAAAAGAGACCACTATGGAGGCAAAAGAGGGTCTGGGTATCCACCACTCTTTGGAATATTTAGCAAGAAATATAAATATATTGCTGGATAGAAGATATACCAGCAGTACCGCGGAAACAAATGAAATAAATAAAATTGCCTGGAGAACGATCCATCTTTTGAGTTTATTGACGGGGATGTCTTTAGAGAGAAAAAATAAAGTAAAAATATAGAGATTCTGGGATAGGACGATAAAAACGCTGAATAAATGCGTGGATATTAATAAGAGGCTGGATATAAGATATTTGATGGCAACGGCGATACTTTTCTCTTTTATAAATTTAACAAAATAATACATCGATACTAACGTCAAAAACCCCATCAGATTGTACATCCTTGCTTCTTGGGAATATTGGATATAAAAAGCGGATAAACTCAACAGAAAAGTGCTTAAAATTCCTACTTTCTTATCAAAAATAAGCGCACCCACTTTATAAGACATAAATAAAATGAGCACTCCAAAAATAACGGAGGGCGACCTGACAGAGGATTCGGAGATCCCAAACAATACAATCCAGTAATGCAGGATAAAATGATAAAGTGGGAAGTCAAACCACTTTTCTTTGGCAATTTCGAATAGTCCGGAATAACTTGCTAACTTGATAGAAATACTCTCGTCTAACCATATGCTTTCGCCGGACAGGTTATAAATCCTAAGGGATAAACCCAGCAAAAGAAGTATCAAGAGCAGCAAATTCCTTCTAAAGGCCCTGGATTGTGTTTTTAAAGTAGTCTCCATCTTGATAAATTTAACGGCGTGTTTTATCTTCCGGTTTGACGTTGGGAAGAAATCCACATTTTTTGCATATCGGCAGCGTAAAATCTCCCCGGCGTATTTCTTTCCTCAGTTTCCGGTTATAAGGCTTATTCCAGATATCAAAAAGTGACTCATGCTTGACATTGCCGAGCTTAACGGTATTTAAATAATCCTCACAGCAAAACAGCATATCCCCCTTATAGTTTATGAAAATTGCCCATAGCGGATACTCGCAATATTTGCGCTTATAGGGATCAACCGAAGAAGTAATCAGCCCTCCCCGCGAGGTAATGTATTCTAATATTTTGAAGTGCACGCGGGCGGTTTCTTTTTTCTGCGCTCCAAGATACTCTTTCAGCGCTTTAACCATAGCCGAATCTTCCTTATCATGCCGCGTAATAACAAACTCATTCATTCCTGCATTCACCAGTGCATTAAAAATATCTATCGTCAGAAAATCGCCATTCGTGGCCATAGAAATAAAAGAATTGCGGAGTTTCTTCCTGGTATAAGAGACAAACTCTACAATCCGGTCATCCATTAAAGGCTCATTATATAAATCCAGCTCTATTTTTCCATACCACTTCTTCCTGGCAAGTTCATCGATAATCTTACGGAAGAGGCCATCTTCCATACGCCTATCATCGGAGGCGGACCCTCCCCGGTCATGGAGAGAGTTCGGGCAATACCAACACCTTCTATTGCAGACGGCGGAGGTTTCTATGGATACCGAGGAAAATACGTTAAAAAGATCGTAGCGCAAACAGGCAAACCTCTGTTTTAAAGTACAAGGCAGTATTTTTTTCAAGCCTGTAAACAGATAAGGGCTTAAGTTCATCAATCGCTCCTTGAGGCGAACATCATACAGGGGTATTTGATGTCTTCAAAATCAATGCCATCCGGTAATACGGGAAGATCAAGGGTATAACCTGCATCTTCCAGCAACGCGAACATCTCTTTACTGTTAACCCCGAATTCTTTCCATGCATATGGATGCAATTCAATAAAGATAAACCGGGGGTAACCTTCCTTTCTTCTGAGTAAATTTACCGAGCCTGCAATAATAACCCCTTCATACCCTTCCGTATCAATTTTGAGCAAGTCTATCTTCTTATGCGGGAATAATTCATCCAGGGATTTGGATTGAACCTTGATTGTCCCTGCATTTCTCACATTATCCGGATTATTCAACTGCGAGTAAGAAACAACGTGAGAATAAGAGTCATCTTTCACAATAGAAACCATCTCATTATTACCGATTGCATTATCAAAAACCGCTACCTGCTGAGAAACCTTGTTCAGCTTGATATTTCTTCTAAGCAATTTAAGGTGATCCGGCAGGGGCTCAAACGCCAAAACCTCTCCGCCTTTTCCAACTTTTTTTGCTAATATTACTGTAAGTATACCGACATAGGCACCGATATCGATAACAGTATCACCCTCCCTTACTTCATCGACGAAGCGCCTCCACCATTTAATTTCATATGAAGCCGGTATCATCATACTGGATTGATAAGAGAAATGCATCTTATCAATACCACCCATCTCTTTTTCCAATCTATTGGAATAAACGGCCCCCATTATCCATCTATATATTGCTGTGTATAAATTCGGAAAGAAATCTTTGCAAAATTCAAGAGGGTGTTTCACCATATTACAAAGAATGCCATTTGCTGTCAAACGCACAAACTATTCTGACTATTATAGAGTATCTTGGTTTTTAATGCTTTATTCCCGGCTCTTCTTTTAAGACGGCCTGAAATTCGTGTATAAATGGACGCAACTCTCCGAGGGCATTCCGAAGCCGCCCGATCTTCTCTTCCTTATCGGGTTTGGATAAAACTGCAAATCTTTCGGTTGCTATAAGCGCTTCATTCATAATATTACTAACATTATTACTTTTGAACAGCTTATCTCTGATTTCTACTGCAATGAGCGTAGACAAAGATACGGCTAACAAGCAGACGATCAAAGATTTAACAAGAAAAATCTTCAGCTGGTAAAATACTTGGTTACGCCGTTGAATCTTATCGGGGAGATTTACGGTATCTTCGATTCCGGATTCCAAGGCATCTTCAAAGAGCTTCTTCTTTCTAGCGCACAGTTCTTCATATGCTGATTCTAAGTTTTTTCCTTCGGCAATAAGAGATAACTCAGTGATCACCAAGAAAAACCTGTCATTTCTTTTCTCTAACAGTACGGGATATTGAAGCGAAAGTAAATAATCAAGCTTGTGCTTCTTTATATGCCCTTCCATCATCTGCCTCCTTGGTATAAATTCTGGACAACAAAGAAGAAATTCTGTTTTATTTTATCCAGCGGTATCTCGCTGTAATTCTTGATTTCCAGACCCTCCAACTCTACGACCTCTCCTTTTTTCCGTAAGGTTATCGTATACGGCGTCCTGGCGATATATTCGTTTATTATATTGGGTGCATCCTGGCTATGAACAAATATAAATACTCTTAAGTCCTGACGCGTAAGGACCACTATCTTTTTATCCAAAGGGGCTTTTTTCATCTTATCTAATTCTTCAGAAGGAACGCAGACATGTTCTTTCATGAAATACGCGTTCTTGTTAGTTTTCAAAGAAGCATTGTCCACCAGTGGAGAATATTTCAAAAAAGCAGGGAATCCTGCGATCTTCCAATCCAAATCATTTACCCAGGCAGAAAATCCTTCAAATATAATCCCGATATTCCTGTGCGTGATGGATTGATTTTGAAATACCGACCCAACCATGATTTTTATCCTTTGGTGATCAGGGGAGACGGCCGTAGCCGCGCTTTCCATAGTCTGGTCATACTTACCTCCCATGATTTCCTTGTATTTTTGCGTATCGCCGTAGAAGGCATTTCTGAACCAAAAATCATTTTCCCATCCATATTGATTAAAATTTGCGTCTATTCTCTTAGGCATGACGCATACGCGGCCAAGATTCATAAAAAAAAGGATTAAAAATAAAGCGGAACAGGAAATTAATAATAACGGCCGAAAGCGGGTTGCC
>DATJPP010000180.1:0-21467 GCA_035506355.1 Candidatus Margulisiibacteriota bacterium
GCAGAAAAGATGATCCCCATCATCGCGCCCAGGAAAAATACTACCATGCAATAGTATTCGTTCTGGTTGGTATAATGGCTGATGTAACCGAAAGAATAAAAAATGATAATCGCGCTGATTAACGAAGAGACAACGGCCATAAATACGGCTAAGGCATCGGCGTAAAGTGTGAAATTGAATCCCAGAGGAAATGCTAGATCAAACCGGAGACTCCCGCCCTTCGCGCAGAGAGGTATAAACGTTATCGAGAGAACTAACGATGTGCAGATAAAGACAAAGGAAAGGGCATTGCGAAGGGAAGCGGATACCCTCCCCGCCAGAGGCAGGATAAATGCGCCTGCAAGAGGCACCAAGATAATCGCTAATAATGAGCCTGGGTTTGCCATCTTGTTATTTTAGCATAAGTTTTAGATTCACGCTCTTCTTTTTAACTACCGGGCAATCAAAGGTACCTTACCACCATCTCCAACGGCTGCTTCTTGGGGCCGGCGTTTACCTCCCTGGCGGAGTAGCCGACAGGGACCACCGCCATAAACTCTCCTTCCGGCTCCCCAAGGAATCTTAAGATATCATTTTTAATGAGCACAAGGACGCCAAGCCATACCGTGGATAGCCCCAGGGATGTCGCCGCGATCAACAAATTCTGCACTGCGGCGGCAGAACTTTGTATTTCCATGATCCTGAAAAAATCATTCCCCGCGTTCCTCTCTACCTTAAACAGCTCCGTCCCCCTTGCGATGAGCTCTCCGCTGTTGGCTACGGCAATTACAACCGGGCTGGATGCAATGCTGCGTGATGCCAGACGAAGCAGCACGGAGGAGGGCTTAGGAAAATTACCCGCCCGGCGGCAGATAAGGTCAACTAAAGCGTTTTTCTTCTCCCCTCTTAAAACAATAAACCGCCAAGACTGCTGATTATGGGCTGAGGGAGCCTGGTTAGCCGCGAGAAGGATAATTTTAAGGTCCTCTTCGCTTACAGGTTTATCCAGGAATACCCTTACGCTGCGGCGGTTTTTGATGGATAAAAGGGTATCGTTTTTTAACCGGCTGGCTCCGCGATCTTTCATTTATTCTTCTATTTTTTTGTTCTTGCCCTAAAAAACTCAATTATTGCCGGCATTATTGAAATGCCTACAATCAATAAAGTGACTAAAGAAAAATGCTCTTTCACCACAGTAATATTCCCGAAATAAAATCCTCCGAAGAGAAAGATTGACACCCACAATATCCCTCCCGTTACGTTGTAGATAAAGAATTTGAGATAGTTCATGCACCCTATGCCGGCTACAAACGGCGCGAAGGTCCGGACTATCGGCACAAATCTGGCCAGGATAATCGTCTTTCCCCCGTACTTTTGATAGAAACGATGAGTCCTATCCAGATGCTCTTTCTTGAGAATGGCGCGCTTGGCGTGCACCAGGCGATTCCCCAAATATTTCCCTATGGCATAATTGGCGCTATCGCCAAGAACCGCTGCCAGGATCAGGAGTGCGGCCAGGATAAAAGGACTGAATGCCCCCCGGGCCGCAAATGTCCCCAGCACAAAAAGAAGCGAGTCTCCCGGCAGTAACGGCGTTACCACAAA
The DNA here is from genome assembly GCA_035506355.1 of Candidatus Margulisiibacteriota bacterium. Taxonomy (GTDB): domain Bacteria; phylum Omnitrophota; class Gorgyraeia; order Gygaellales; family Profunditerraquicolaceae; genus DATJPP01. The sequence continues at coordinate 1,585 of DATJPP010000180.1, forward strand.
CCCGGTCTCAGCAAAGATAACCCCAAAGATTATGAAGTATGTCCACGAACCGCACTGCTGGATTAACACGCTCACGTGGGTGTCAAGGTGGAGGACTAAGTCGATCAGTTTTTGAAATAAATCCATCTCTTCTCTCTGGCTTATTTAATTATCTTCGCGATCAACCCTCGTAGGCATGATGATCAAGGGTATCCCCTCATGATGCAGCCTTCTCTGCACCGCGAATACCGTATGGTTGTATAAAAGCCTGTTTAGGATCGTATCTTCCGGGAAGACTATCTGTCCGCCGAAGAATATGCTCTTCGGGTATTCTTTGAATATTTCATAAGCGACCTGGCTTATCTCCTCGGCCACGTCCGTCCCAACCGTCCCGAACCCTTTGGCGTAGTAACCCTGCGAACGCATAAATGAAACATAGCGGGCAAGCTCTGCGTCGACGTGTGCCTTAAGGTTATCCAGTTCTTCAGCCCCCTTAAAATGCGCCGCATCTACCATACCCGCTTCCACAAAAAGATAATTCTTGAATTGGTTCCCGAAGAGGCGGATAACGTTAAAAAGCGTATGCAGCCCCATGCCATTAAAACCATTGACCAGGATAACTGCGGTTTTTGCTTGAGGATCGTATATCGGCTCGGCTCTTTGCTTTTCTGAATTATCCGCATGCTTATGGTTCTGGGTGATTTCGTTTACATGCTCTAACCTGTCTAAACGGGAGAGTAATGTGCGGGTACGAAAATAATACCTCTTGATAAATATCGCTATTGCCGCAAGCGAAACGGTAACAAAAATAGTCAGCCAGCCCCCCTCGTGGAATTTGATCAAGACTACCGAAACCAGTATTATTGCGGTCAATACCAGCCCGATGCCGTTAATAATAATTTTACCAGCCCATTTTTTCTCGTTATTGCGCACCCTCCACCAATGCCGCACCATCCCCAGTTGAGAAAGTAAAAAAGTAATAAAAACGTTAATGCTGTAGAGGATAACCATGAATTTTACCGAGCCCTTACTCAAAATTACGATGATCAAGGAGGCAATACCCATAAGGAAGATTCCGTTTTTTACTACAAAGCGTTCGCTTAACAAGGCGAATTGAAAAGGAAACCACCTGTCCACCGCCATATTCGCCATTACCCGCGGACCGTCTAAGAATCCTGTCTGGGCGGCCACGAAAAGAAGGACTGCCTCCGATATAAGCGTGATCAAAAGAAAGGCGTATCCGAATGGCTGGTGCCAGGTGCTGGTAATATTCCCGATAAGCACGGCATTCATAGTTTTTCCCGGATGATGCCCGGCATTATAAAGTATGTAGCCAAGCATCAGGCCGCCGGCAGTAAAAGCCAGCGATAACGACATGTAGCGCATCGTTTTCTTTGCGGTACCCACTTTTGGCTCGCGTAAGATCGGTATGCCGTTACTAACCGCCTCTATCCCAGTATAAGTCCCCGCGCCCATACTGTAGGCGCGTACCAGGAGCAAAAGCATGCCGAACCATCCCAACTCAAGTCTGGTCTTCTGAACTTCCGTTATGGTTGCCCCGGCGAGGCCATGTAGCCCTGCGCTATGCGAAAATAAGGCATAAAGAATAATAATGGAGTGCGTAATCAAAAAAGTCAGGAAAATCGGGATGAGCGGGACAACCGATTCTTTGACGCCGCGCAGATTCAGCACAATTAAAATCAGGATGATTATTGCGGCAAAGTAAAGCTTGTAGTGGTATATACCTTGCGGCAAGAAACTGAATAAGGCATCTGCGCCGCTGGCAACCGATAGGGAGATTGTCAGGACATAGTCAATGAGCAGGGCGCAGCCAGAAAACATCCCTGCCATAGGAGACAAAAGCTTGCTCGCCACAATGTAGCCGCCGCCGCCCGAAGGAAAAAGCTCCACTATCTGAGAATAGCTGGCAGCAATCACAAAGATAGTGATGGCCGTAGCAATGGCGATAAATACCCCCAGATAGGTGTGCGGGCCCAGCGCCCTGAATGCCTCCTCGGGCCCATAGCACGACGAAGATAATCCGTCTGCCCCTAAGCCGATCCAGGCAAAAAAGGCAATCAGGGAAATTTTATGGAAGAGCCCAGGATCATTAATATCCCGGGCTTTCCCGATCACAAAATCCTTAATATCCTTTATACCCATAAATAATTAAATACTGCTCCCTTCCAATTTACGAAAACTTAAGCGGCCATGTTTGGAGTAGAGAATGGCGCCGGATATCAGGAACAGACAAACAGCTATTCCAACAATAACCCCCGTATCAGCCCGATGAAGATGGATCAGTATCGGAGCTGATAACAAGGAAACGAGGTTAATGACTTTTATCATCGGATTTAATGCCGGGCCTGCGGTATCCTTAAGGGGGTCTCCGACGGTATCCCCGACAACCGATGCCCTGTGCGCCTCCGAGCCTTTGCCGCCGTACAACCCGTCTTCAATGGTCTTCTTGGCATTATCCCAGGCTCCTCCTGCCGTGGCCATAAATACCGCCAGCAACTGGCCGGAAAGAATCACGCCCGCCAAGAATCCGCCGAGGGCCTCCACCTTAAGCACCAGCCCGATTAATATCGGGCTGATAATGGCTATAAGCGCCAACCCGACCAATTCCTTCTGCGCGGCTACAGTACAGATATCAACGGCTTTCTTATAATCGGGTTTGACTTTACCCTCCATAAGCCCGGGGATATGAAACTGCCGGCGCACTTCTTCGACGATCAGGCCTGCCGCACGCGCCACGGCATTAATCATCAATGCGGAAAACAGGCAGGGGACCGCCCCACCGATGAGCAAGCCGATAAAAACAATCGGCTCTGAAACGCGTATCCCTGTCACAAGCAAACGCAGATTCTGGGCTACGTTCATCTGCGCCTGGACCCTTGTCACGTCGGTAAGAAATGAACCGAAGAGCGATACCGCGGCTATCACCGCTGAGCCGATGGCAACACCCTTAGTGATGGCTTTGGTTGTATTGCCGACGGCATCAAGGTCAGCCATGATCTGGCGGGCCTTTGGCTCCAGGTGCGCCATCTCTCCGATACCATTCGCATTATCGGCAATGGGGCCGAAGGAATCCATGGCTACATTATTCCCGGTCAAAGTAAGCATCCCTATACCGGTCATGGCTACGCCGTATAGTACAAAAATCACGGGTTGCCCCCAGTAAATAACAATTGCAGCTAATATGGTTGCGGCGATAACAACAAACTGCCAGGCCGAAGATTCAAAACCTATGGCCAGGCCTCTTAATATCAAAGTAGCGGCACCGGTTTTTGAACTACTGGCGATCTCCTTAACCGGAGAATGATGCGTATGCGTAAAATACTTGGTTATCTCATCAATTATTATGGCTAACAATATGCCTACGCCAACCGAAAAGAACGCCCTCCATTCGTGCATATAAAAATGCGCCAGCAATAAAAATGCCGCCATGGAAATTGCCGCCGAAGAATAGAATCCGCGGTTGATGCTGGCAAAGGCATCGGTTTTTTCGTCTTTACCGCCCCTTACCAAATATGTCCCGATGATCGATGAAAGCACGCCTATGCCGCGCACCAGCAGCGGAAAGAGTATCCATTTAATCTGGCCGGTCATGGCAACCAGGCTCAGGCCCAAGATAAGGCCCGAAACAATGGTCACTTCGTAAGACTCGAAAATATCCGCAGCCATACCAGCGCAATCTCCGACGTTATCGCCTACGAGGTCAGCAATGACTGCCGCGTTTCTGGGATCATCTTCCGGGATATTCTTCTCAACCTTCCCTACAAGGTCTGCCCCTACATCCGCTGCCTTGGTATAAATTCCGCCTCCCACACGCATGAATAAGGCCAGGAGCGTCCCGCCGAATCCGAACCCCAGCAGAACATCCGGAGAGGCAATGCCAAAAACAATGAATATTATCGTCCCGCCTAATAGGCCTAACCCGTCGGTAAGCATCCCGGTTATGGTCCCAGTGCGATATGCGATTTTTAATGCCTCCGCAAAACTCCTGCGCGAAGCACTGGCTACGCGGACATTACCCTCAACCGCCATACGCATTCCGAATTGCCCTACCATCAGCGAAAAGAATGCTCCCATCACAAATGCTGCGGCGCGGCCGAGGCCGACAATGAACCTGACCATATCCGGGTTCATGGTGCTAAAACGCTGAAGCGCTTCTTCGCTCGGAGGTATTACATAAACCGATAAAAACAAAACCACGGTAAGCGCAAAGATCAAAGGAAGGATGCTTTTCAACTGACGGCTAAGATAGGCATCTGCGCCCAGGCGTATCGCGCCCCAGACATCCTGCATCTCTTTGCTGCCCTTATCCTTTTTCATGATCTGGGTTTTCAAGAGAAAGGCGTAGCCCAGACCTAAGATAGCGATAAAGAGAACTCCCCAGATAGAAACAATCTCAAACAAAGTTGCCTGAATCGTGCCAAACATTTTTCTTTCTCCTCACGTTTTTAAGGACCTTCACAACTTTACAGGTAGTTGTGTCTTTAGTCCTGGACTCAAGTAGCTTCTAATCCAACAAAATAATCACCCGATTATTTGCTATTTCAAATATCCCTTTGCCTGCCAAAGGAATGGTCTTTAAAATGCCCTTTTCATCTTTAAAGCTGATCTTCCCGGGCTTAAGGGTTGAAATCAACGGGGCATGGTGGGCTAATACTCCCAGATATCCGGATTCCTCAGGAATGCATAATGATGAAACCTGAGCATCAAAAATTGTTTCCCCGGGAGTATAAATGCTTAACTTAAATAAAGGCGCCATCTTATGCCTTTAAAAGTTTGCTTTTCTCTAAGGCCTCTTCGATATTGCCCACCATGTAAAAGGCCTGCTCCGGAATATGGTCAAGGGAGCCCTCTACGATCATTTTTGTCCCTTTTACAGTATCCTCTACCTTGACATATTTCCCCTTGATACCCGTGAAATTCTCCGCCACAAAGAACGGCTGCGAAAAGAACCTTTGCAATTTCCTGGCCCGCCCCACGATCAATTTATCTTCATCGGAAAGCTCATCGATCCCTAATATCGAAATAATATCGCGCAAGTCCTTATATCGCTGCAAGACCTTCTGCGCACCTAAAGCGGCATCGTAATGCCCTGCGCCGACTAAGCGCGGGTCCAATATGCGCGAAGTGGAATCCAGCGGATCAACCGCCGGATAAATACCTAATTCTGCGATCTGGCGCGAGAGGACTATCTTCGCGTCCAGGTGCACAAATATTGCTGCCGGTGCCGGGTCAGTCAGGTCATCTGCCGGTACATATACTGCCTGAATTGAAGTCATAGAGCCATTCCTGGTGGAGGCGATACGTTCTTCAAGCTGCGCTATCTCCGTAGCCAGGTTAGGCTGGTATCCGACTGCCGAAGGCATACGGCCGAGAAGCGTTGAAACCTCCGAGCCTGCCTGGATATACCTGAAGATATTATCGATAAAAACCAGGACATCCTTCCTCTCTTCATCGCGGAAATACTCTGCCATGGTCAGGGCGGAAAGCCCCACCCTAAGTCGCGCGCCCGGAGGCTCATTCATCTGGCCAAAGACCAGGGCGCTGTTCTTGATTACTCCCGACTGGGTCAATTCCCGCCATAACTCATTTCCTTCGCGGGTGCGTTCACCTACTCCGGCAAAGACGGAGACTCCGCCGTGCTCCGTGGCAATTGTCCGGATGAGCTCCATGACTATAACTGTCTTGCCTACTCCTGCCCCGCCGAAAAGCCCAACCTTCCCTCCTTTGGGTATAGGCGCCAATAAGTCTATGACTTTAAGCCCGGTCTCCAGCATCTCCGATATAGGCAGCTGTTCTTCAAAATTCGGGGAGATGCGGTGTATGGGACCGCGTACCTGCGGCTGGGAGACAGGCCCTTTACCGTCAATCGGCTCTCCCAAAAGATTGAATATCCTTCCTAAGACCTGACCGCCTATAGGCACGCTTATCGGTAAACCTGTATCGTAAGCCTTCATCCCGCGCGCCAATCCTTCGGTAGACCCCAGGGCAATGCAGCGCACCGTGTTATTACCTATCTCCTGGGCGACTTCCAGGGTTAAATCGATATTTCTTGTCTTATCTTCGATCTTGATGGCGCTGAGCAATTGCGGGACTTCATTCTCCGCAAACCTTAAGTCAACGCTGGGCCCGACGACTTGAATAACCTCTCCGAATCCCATTTTTAACCTCGCAATGCCTCGGTAGAAGAGATAATCTCCATCATCTCCTGAGTTATATTTGCCTGGCGTATCTTGTTCCTTACCAGGGTCAGGGCCTCCAACAGTTCCTGGGCGTTATCCGTAGCCAACTTCATCGCCAGGCTCCTGGCGGCATGTTCACAGCAAAAAGCCTCAAGCAATACCATGCGCATCTTGGTAATGATATATCTTGTGGCGGCTTTTGTCAAAAGCTCATCGAAGGGCTGCTCCATGATAAATTCCGTCCTGGGACCTTTCTGTATTTCAATATTAAGGAGCTTACGCACTCCCGCATTCTGGATAAAGGCATTTTTAAAATAGGAGGAAGCGATATAAACCGCATCGGCCTCTCCGGCTGAGAATAAATTAGCCAGGATCGCGGCTATCTCATCACTGACAAGCGGGTTGTATATCCCGTTAAGCCCGGCGTAAGTATGCAGTATCGTAAGCCCTTTAGCCCTGAAATAACCGGCGCTTTTTTTGCCTATCAGGATCAGACGGATATCCTTACCGCCTTGATTTTGTAAAAAATCTTCCGCCTGGCGCAAAACATTATTATTATATAACCCGCAAAGCCCCGAATCGGATGTAATTACGCACAATAGAATACTCTTCTCCTCAAGGCCCTTACCCCTGAAATAAGGGTTATTTATCTCTTCCCTGGAATTGACCAGGTCGGTTAATACCGACTCCATCCCCGCAAGGTATGACCTTAAACTGACCAGGGCCTTATCCGTGCGGTTTAACTTAACCGCAGATACCATCTGCATGGCATTAGTGACCTTCTTGGTGCTCTGAATACTGCGGATCCTGCTTTTAATCTGCTTCAACGACTCGGGCATAATTAAGCTACTTGAATTTAAGTTTTAACTCTGCAATCGCCTTATTTAATTTATCCTCGAGCTCAGGGCTTAATTCCCTCTTGGATTCTATCTCTTTTTCGATCTCCGGGTAAGCTTTAGTCAAATAAGCGTAAAGCTCTTTCTCAAATCTTTTGACTTGCGAAACCGCAATCTCATCCAGATGCCCGTGCGCCCCGGCAAAAATGATGATTACCTGCCGGGTTACGGGGAGGGGCTCATATTGAACCTGTTTCAATATCTCCACCATCCGCTCCCCCCGCACCAGCTGCGATTGCGTAGTCTTATCCAGTTCCGTGCCAAATTGGGAGAAGGCAACCAATTCCCGGTATTGCGCCAGGTCAAGCCTTAGCTTCGGCGCCACCTGCCGCATGGCCTTATTTTGCGCTTTCCCTCCGACCCTTGATACGGATAACCCGACATTTATCGCCGGCCTGATCCCCGCGTTAAAGAGATCGTTCTCTAAATAAATCTGCCCATCGGTAATAGAGATAACGTTAGTAGGGATATAACTGGTGATATCTCCTCCCTGGGTCTCAATAATAGGAATTGCGGTTAAAGACCCGCCTCCTAAGTTATCGTTCAATTTAGCTGCTCTTTCCAGGAGGCGCGAGTGCAGATAAAATACATCCCCCGGATAAGCCTCTCTACCCGGAGGACGCCGCAGGAGAAGAGATAACTGACGGTAGGCCTGGGCATGCTTAGAGAGGTCATCGTATACCACTAAAGCTGCCTTCCCGGAATACATAACCTCCTCAGCCATGGCGGTGGCCGAATACGGGGCTAAATACTGTAATGATGCCGAGGCACGGGAGGAAGCGCTGACTATGGTAGTGTATTCCATTGCCCCGTATTTCTCCAGCGTTTTGGCCACACTCACGATGCTGGATAATTTTTGCCCTATCGCGCAGTAGATACAGTAAACCCCCTTGCCTTTCTGGTTTATAATCGTATCCAGGAGAATAGCGGTCTTCCCGGTCTGGCGGTCTCCGATGACTAACTCTCGTTGGCCCCTGCCTATAGGGATCATGGAATCAATCGCCTTAATTCCCGTTTCCAGCGGCTCGTTTACCGGCTGCCGCTCAACTACGTTGGGTGCACCCGACTCTATGGGCCTCTTCTTCTCGGTGTTAATACTGCCTTTCCCGTCTACCGGCCTGCCCAGGGCATTCACGACCCTCCCCATCAGGCTTGCGCCCACTGGGACCTGCACAATCTCGCCGGTCCTTTTAACTGTATCCCCTTCCTTTATCAGCCTGTCCGGATTATCCGTACCGAAAATAACCGCTCCCACGGTATCTTCTTCAAGATTAAGCGCCATCCCGTAAACATTCTCTGAGAACTGGATGATCTCCCCCATCATCACGTCATCAAGGCCGTAGATCCTGGCGATGGCATCCCCGACCTGCACAACGGTGCCCGTGGATTCCTGACGCAGCCTGGCCTTATATTTTTCCAGCTGTTTCTTAATGATCCCGGTGACTTCTTCCGGCCTTAGTGCCATTTAGTTTACCTGTGTATTTACCAGTTTTTGCTTAAGGTCGTCCAGGCGCTTACGTACCGACCCGTCAATTACGGTGTTCCCGATTATTACCTGGACTCCGCCGAGTAGGCTGCCGTCCAGCTCTACATAAAATTTGAACTCTTTCCCGAACTTCTTCTGGAGGGCATCTTGAATCTGTTTTATCAGCTCTAAATCCAAGAGATATGAAGTCTTTATCAAGGCCTCTTCTCTGCCTCCGTGCGCATATTTTATGCGCGCGAATTCGATTATATCAGAGATATAAGCGAACCGGCCGTTTTCCACCAGGGTCTTGAGGAAATATCTTATTTCTGGAGTAAATTCTTCGGCAAAGACCTCTTCTACAATACCGTATTTATCGGAATAGGCAATTGCCGGGTTCTCCAGGGCCTCCCGCAGTTGCTCATTCTCGTCTAAAAATTGCCTTACCTTCTTAAGAGCCGAAAGCGCCTCTTCCGTGCCGATAGTCCCTGAGCAATATTCTATAAAGGCGCGCGCGTATCTGGAAGCAAGGGCCCTGTTTTTTATCATTCCACACCCTCGATCTTCTGCAGAAAGTCTTCTACGAGTTTTCTATCATGCTCTACGGTAAGCTTTTCTTCGATTAAATTTTCCGCGGCCTTTATCGTGATATCCACCAGCTCATCCCTAAGCTCCTTCCTGGCCTTCTCCAGCTCAAATTTCACTGCCTTGCGCGCATTCTCTACTATTTCATGCGCTTCTTCCCTGGCCTTCTGTCTCACTTCTTCGGTTATCCTTTTTCCCTCCTGGGAAGCAGCCTCTATTAGTTTCTGCGCCTCGATATCCACAAGCCTCAGGCGCGCCTCATATTCCGCCTTTATCCCTGCGGCCTCTTCCTTATCTTTTTCTATCCTGGATAAGCCGGAGGCGATTTTCTCTTTTCTTTTATCGAGCATTTGAAAGACCCTCTTCCAGACAAAGATGCGCATGAGCAAAAGCAGCAGAAGAAAGCTGAGGGCGTGCGCTACCAGTTCGTTGGCACTTAGGAGCTTAAGCAGTTCCATTTCTAACCTTTAAATTTTCCCGGCCATGACAAAAGCAAAGACCAGCGCGTAAATTGCCAGGGCTTCGATAAAAGCGCAGCCGGTGGCTAAATTGACGAGTATCTTTGTTGCTGCCTCGGGTTGCCTTCCAGTGGCGTCCATAGCGGCAGCAACCGCCCTGCCAAGACCAAGCGCCGCACCGAAGCCTACGACCATCACAGTAAAAGGTAATGCAAAAGACAATACTGTTTTGTAGTCCATCTCATCCTCCTTCCGCAGTAAGCGGAGACTTGCCCTCCAATAGGGCAAGGTGTTTATTCCTCGTGTGTCAAAACAAGCGCAAAATATATTGTGGTAAGCAGGCTGAATACTACCGCCTGCACCACCGCCCCGATGATAATTATCCCCATGCTGAAGACGATCAAAGGTACGGCCTTTATGCCGAAGCCCGATAATACGCCGATGAGCATATCCTCTCCCCAGATATTACTGCGCAGACGAAGCGAGAGGCTTATAGGCCTGATTAATTCGGAAACGATATGTATAAAAAACATCAGTATCGGGATAAATACGGAGAATGCCACAATCCCCCGGGGCCTGCCAAAAAGATGGTCCAGGTAGCCAAGAAACCCCAGTTCTCTGACCGCGCTGTACTGGACGTAGGCAAAGACACAGAGCGCCAAGGCTAATGTCGTGGACCAGTTGGAAGTAGGTGATTTCATAAACGGCACCAGTCCGGCTAAATTCATGCACAGGATATAAATAAACAGGGTGCCGATAAAAGGGGTATATCTCCTTCCTTTAGGCCCCAGGATCCCGCAGATGAAGTCATCTATACCGCCAAAGAGGAGCTCGGCTGCATTCTGCATCCTCCCCGGGACAAGCGCGCCCCTGCGGCAGGCAATGGCGGAGACCGAAACCAGTCCGGCGATAATTAAGAGGGAATATAAAATATCTGCGTTCATTTCTTGGTTTCTCTGAAGATAAACTTTATTATCCTGATAGTTTCAAATACGCCCGATAAGAACCCCAAGGTTATGCAAATGAAGATAACATATGGCCCCAGGGAGAATTTCTTAACCAGGTATAACCCTGTGAAAAACCCGAGCAAAGGACCGATACCTACGGCAAACGGTATAAAAATTACCACACCGAGAATCTTAATATAGCTGTAAGTCTCCTGCTTCAAAAAGACGCTCCCGGATTTTCATTCTTTTACCGTGGCGATGTTAAGCCTGGTAATCCCCAGCTCGCTCAAGCAGTCGAGAATATAGACAACATTTTTGAAATTTACATTCTTATCTACGGAAAGCATGACAGAGATATCGGGGTTATTCCCGTATTTACTCTGCATCCGCTTTTTTAATTCTGATGTCGTAACAAGTTCATTTTCCAGATACACCGGGCCTTCGCGGGAGATGCTTATTGTGACTACATCGGATTGTTGCGTTACCTTGGCGTTAGATGCCTGGGCGATGTCAACGGTAAAGGAAGAGGTCACGATGTAATTAGCCGTTACCATAAAGATTATAAGCAAAACCAGGCTTATATCCACAAGCGGGATAACATTAATCTCGGATAATATCTCATCACCGCTATCCTTCTGAAGAGCGCGGCCTGCCATATAGTTAACCCTTGTTTATGGCGCCTGAATTCGAGTAGACAACCACCAGGAGCCTAGCGAAATTCTCCGATTCGACCATGATCTTCTTTATGTAACGCACAAAATAGTTGTAGGCGGCAACTGCGGGGATAGCCACAAATAACCCTAAGGCGGTGGCGACGAGCGCCTCTGAGATACCCGCCATCACTATGGCAGGTCCGCCCTTGGCATTCAATGCCAGGATGTGAAAGGCATGAATTATACCCAGTACCGTGCCAAAGAGGCCGACAAAGGGCGCGTTGCTGCCTAAAGTACCCAGGATCGCAATGCGGCTCTCCAGGATCACCTTCTCTTCCGAAAGCGCTATCGAAAGGCTGTCTTCAAAATCAATACCGCTTTCTTTGATGTTGCGTATGACCTTAAGCGCGACTTCTGCCGAAGACGAACGTTCCTCTCGCAACGTATCCTCTATCGCCTTATGATCTTTCTTTTTAAGAACACCCGATATCTTTTGCCTTAAGCTCTCGGAATTGCCGCGTTTCCGGCGCAAGACCCAAAACTTCTCAAGGATTACGGCTAACGAGAAGATCGACAAGAGCAGAAGCAACCAGATGATCCATTCGGTCCCTACCAGAGCCAGCGATAAAAGTTTTTGTGTCAACATACCTTCACCTTTCTTATAAAGTCCGGGCTTTCTTTAAATACGGGGGCCTCTGTATAAAAATATGCGGGGATAGAATAAAGTAAAACAGAATTTAGCTTACGGGGTTAGCTGTCAGGCTAGGGCTGACCTAGTTCCCCCGCTTGCTTTAAAGCCTATACTTATAAGTATAGGCTTTAGCAATAAGGCTAGATTATAAGTAATGATAGCTCAAAAAAAGGATTTGTCAAGCCAAATGAACCTGCCTACCTGATCTCTATCCTCCTAAAACCCGTAGCCGTAATGGGGAGAATCCCGGCATGCGCCTTAATGGCGCTTAGGATAAACTCCGGATCGCCTAAGAGTTGCAAGGGTATTTTCAAAAAGAGGATGTTAGAATGGATGTTCAGGACGATTTCTTCCGTTTTTATCCTCTTCTCCCCGTCAAAAACACGGAATTTGGTATTCCTGGTATAAATACGCAGCTTGGGCATTTTGGAAAAGGGCGTTTTCTGGCTGTACCCGAAAAGATAAAATATCACGCTAAAAGAACGGCTTAACGTCCTCTTCTTCTCCAGGCGTATAAGAAGGGCATTATCCACTACCGCGTAGCTGACCTGCCCGTCCTCCTTCATCAGGTTTTCCAAACCCAGCATATCTATCTCTGAATCCTTGAACATATCCGAGAAGCCAGAGAAAGAAACTGTCTTTTCTTTCAAGGATGCCTGCCTCTCAAGAGAAAAAAGGGGATAATCCCCGAAAAGTTCATTCTTCCTGGCAAAAGAAAGGAGGTAAAAAGCGCTGGATTGGGTCTGGCTTTTATAGCAGAGTATCGCCTGGCGTTTCTTGGCCAGTTCAACCGAGGTAAGTTCATTTTCAGACCAGTTAATCTGCGTATCCGCCAAAAATTGCCCGGGAGGCGTAAGGGCTAATTCCGGATGGTAGTGGCGCGGCAGGGGCCAGCCTGCGCAGTGCACCAGGTAGGGGTGAACTTGAAGAGCCGGCAGAGAGCCGCTTAGGTCACGCAGGGCAACCTGCAGAAAAAGATAGAGGGCCTTATGGTCCGCATTTACATCCGCGGGGTGAGAGACGAAAATCTCATTAGGTTTAAAACCTAAGAGCACGCCCTCTAAATCCCTGAGTATACTCTCTCCTTTATAGGGAGAGCCAAAGGAGATGTTCTCTTTATAAGGGACCGCCGATATCCTGGTGAGAAAGCTTTTAAAAGGCCTTGACTCTTCCCAATGCCGGTTGAAGATGGTAAAGGTCCCGAAATCAGGATAGCCGAGGAAAACAAGGTCACCTTCAGTCAGGCCCAGGGTCCCCATCGCTTTAATCGCTTCCTGCCTCCTCACCTCGCCCATATGGATGAACTCGCCCTTTCTAAGGGTGATCCTCTTTTCATAGACGATAAAGGCAAACTGATTATGGTCGCCATTGGTAAGGTACACCACTTTAACCTTTGCGCCTGCCTTAAGCGCCTGCTGGATGATCCCTGCGCAGGCAATCGCCTCATCATCCGGGTGGGGAGCAAGTATGAACACCCTGTCTTCCTTCTGGAAAGGCTTTAAAAGCGAAACCCCCGGCCCGGCTTGCTCATCGCTGGCCAAGAGGAGGTTGGCTTTTAGGAAAAGGATGATTAAGAGAAGGCTTATTCTTTTTAGCATGGTCCTTACTTTATCACATAATCGGCATTCACTCAACAACTCTGGCTATTTTATTTGAATTTCTCAATAAGCAATGTATAATAAATATACTGGAAGCGCGGTAAAAAATATTACGGAATAAATTTATATGCTCAACCTAAAAAGTAATTCAAATACTGCTTTTTCAAACGAAAAACAGTGGGCTGCGGCAAGTTCGGCTGTAGCCGCTTTAGGCCTTACTGTTTTTAAGGTTGTCGTAGGTATTATTACGGGCAGCCTCGGCATATTAGCTGAGGCATTGCATTCAGGGCTGGATTTACTCGCAGCGCTGATTACCGTATTTGCGATAAATAAATCCTCCAAGCCTGCGGACCGCGAACACCCCTATGGCCACGGCAAGGCAGAGAATATTTCTGCGTTTTTCGAGACAGCACTTTTATTAATTACGTGTTTCTGGATTATCTCCGCGGCTATTCGGCGCATATCCTCGGGAAGGCTTGAAATCGAAGTCAACATCTGGTCATTCATCGTTATGTTCATTTCAATCGCTATTGATCTTTCCCGGTCGCGTATGCTCTATCGTGCAGCTAGAAAATTTAATAGTCAGGCGCTAGAAGCCGATGCCTTGCACTTCAGCACGGATATATGGAGTTCTGCCGTTGTTATCCTGGGCCTTTTCTGCGTAAAAATAAGCGAATGGTTCAAGGGTTATGAATTTTTACACTACTCGGATGCTGTTGCCGCTATAATTGTTGCGTTAATAGTAGTTAAGATCAGCATAAAGCTGGGTAATCGCACTATTCAGGCTCTTTTAGACTCGGCGCCACCCGGGCTCGATGAAAAAATCATAGCTACGGTAAAAGTCCTACCGAACATAATAGACTGTCATAATGTACGGGTGCGCTCGCTGGGCCACCAATGTTTTATCGACCTCCATATAAATGTTAATGGCAATTTAACGCTGCGAAAGGTGCATAGCCTTACGGAAGAAATAGAGCGTGTAATCAAGGAATTCGTACCCAATGCTGATATTACGGTACATCCTGAGCCTAAAGAGTAGTGCTTAGAGTTCTTTTAAGACCACCCAGAAACCCAGGCTCGCCAAAATCCCCATAAAGCCCCCGAAATAAAAAGGGGCACTTGCGCCAAAAAACTTCCATAAAAACCCGGCAAATAATGAAGCAGGCAGAAGCCCGATGCCTACCAGGGTAGCGTGCAGCCCGATGGTGGTAGCGCGTAAATCTAGCGGGGAAATATCGGTTAGTAGGGCCTTCTCTACCCCTTCTGTAAAGCCGATATACAGACCGTACAAGCCGAATAATAACCAGAGGTTAAACCCGGGCTTAGCCTGAGCGAACCCTAAGTATACCAGCCCATAAAAAAGATACCCCAGCACCAGTATCTTTTTTCTACCGATCTTATCGGAGAGGCGCGCGGCCGGATAGCTGACGAGGGCATAGACCAGGTTATAAACCAGGTAGAGGAGTATTACGGTAGCTATTGGGTTCCCCAGGTCTTTGGCGCGTAACAAGAGGAATTGGTTTGAGGAGTTGCCCAGGGTAAAAATAAAAGTAAAAATAAGGAAGAGCTTTAACCTTTTATCCAGGGAGCGCCATTTAAGCCTTATCCTCTCGCCTCCCGATAGCATTGGTTTTTTCCTCTCGCGCACAAAAAAGAGGAAGAATACCGCCGCTAGCGCAGGGAGGAGCGAAAACATGAATATATTCTTAAAGTTCCCCTTATACCGCGTAACCAAGAAATAGGCTAAGAGGACCCCTATGGCTGCTCCCAAGGTATCCATCGCCCGGTGTATCCCGAATGCCGCGCCCCTCTTATCGGCTCGGGCGCTCTCGGCGATAAGCGCATCCCGCGGCGCAGTGCGTATTCCTTTGCCGAGGCGGTCTACGGTGCGCCCGAATAAAACAAACCACCAGTTCACGGAGAGGAACAATAAGAGTTTACCAACCGCTGAGCCGGAATAACCGAGGATAGTAAAAGGTTTTCTGCTTTTGGTTTTATCCGAGAAGTATCCAGAGAAGACTTTGGTAAGGGAGGCGGTGCTCTCTGCGATTCCCTCAATAAACCCCAATACCGCGGGGCCTGCCCCCAGCACCGTAACCAGATAGAGGGGGAGTATGGGATAGACCATCTCGCTGGAGATATCGGTGAGCAGGCTGGTTATCCCTAATAAGATGATATTAAACATGGAGTTGACTTTATTCTAAATAGTCCAGGGGATTCTGGTGTACTCCCTTGATTCTTATCTCCAGATGCAGATGAGGAAGCATCTCCTTGTAATTGGCATTCCCGGTCTTTCCGACGGCGCCTATAATCTCTCCCTGCCTGACCAGCTGATTCTCCTTGACATATATTGCCGAAAGATGGCCGTAGAGAGTGGTGAAATCATAACCGTGGTCTATAATAATGAATTTGCCCATACCGTTATTCTGCCTTGCGGCAACAACCCTCCCTGAACGGCAGGCAAATACGGGTGTCCCCACCTGCGCTGCAAGATCCAACCCTTTATGCGTCCTGCTCCCGCTGCGTTCGGAGGCAAAGATGCCGTCTCCTCTGCTATCCATCCGGATGGTAAAATCGCGCCTATATATAACGGGGCAGAAAAAAGCCTCCTTGTCCAGATAATAAAGGCTTAAGGCAAAATAAACCGGAAGTAATATTAATAAAAATACCAGGGCCTGTCTCATCTCTTTAAGTTTTTAAGGGAATAATTATAGCATATAGTGCCAGGAGGAGGCAGAAAAAAATGAACAGGTCCCCGTAACGGGTATAAAAACTCAAACTCCCTGCGTAAAGGGAGAGGCTTTGGGTCTGAAAACCATCTATGAATATCTCCCTGCCCAGCCTATCTTTAACCGTAGCGAGCAGCTTACCCTCAGGCGATATGAAGGCCGAGATTCCGGTATTAGCCGCGCGCACCAGCGGAAGGCGGTTCTCTACCGCCCGAAAGACCGATCCCTGCAGGTGCTGCGAGGCTGCGCTTGTCTTTTTATACCAGGCGTCATTTGTGATGTTGACCAATAAACGCGCGCCCCTTTTTGCGAATTCCCTGGATAATTCCGGAAAAAGGTCTTCAAAACAGATTAAGACCGCAAAACTAGCCTTCCCTTCCCGGCCTCTGATTCTAAAAATAGTGTACTCCTTTCCCGCAGTAACGTCTCCTATCGGCACTATGGTCTGCAAAAAAGGAAACACATTCTTTAAGGGGATGTATTCCCCGAAGGGAACCAGGTGCATCTTATCATATCTCAAAGTTTGCCTGTTGGGATAGACCAGGATGGCGCTGTTGTAATAAAGAGTGTCTCTTAAAGTCACTGCACCCAGGAGCAGGTTAACGCGGTTTGTCTCTGCAAAACCCTTTGCCCGCTCAAAGAAGGAAGGCTCCTCTTCTAGGATCGCCGGGAGTGCTGCCTCCGGCCAGAGGAGCAAATCAGCTCCGTCCTTCATTGCTGCTGAGGAGAGTTCAAGATATTTGCTGCTGATATACTCTCTGGAGGCGACATGCCATTTCAATTCCTGGGGGATATTACCCTGGATGAGAGAAATACGCACCGTATCTGCGGCGGGGGGCGGGGTCCTGGATAAACGAAGGTAACCGTAAGACAAAACCAGGGATAAAACAGCGGCCAGTAAAATAACGGTTATCTTTAACCTGGGCCAGAAGGCCTTTTTCCCTGACCAGATAATCTCAACAATTGCCACGTTGGATAGCATAAGCAGGAACGATACTCCCCAGGGACCGGTAATATCTGCGATCTGTATCACGGGAAGATTAAGGTACTGGGAGTAACCTAAAAGCGCCCACGGGAAACCTGTCAAGAGATGGGAGCGGGCGTATTCAAGGAGGACCCAGACTGCGGGGATAAATACTAAAGTGTAAAGAGTGGAATCTTTGGTGCAGGGCCTGATGATCAGGCCGAATAGCGCAAAATATAAAGAAAGGAATAAAATCAAAAGGATTGTCCCGGCCAGGGTAACATGCACCAGCCAATAAATAATACCCGTCCAAAAAATCACCCCGGTAATAAAAAAAAGCAGGAATGCATCTTTGATGGATTTATTGTTCAAGGCAAGGAATACCGGTACAAAACCAAACCAGGCGAATGGCCAGAGATTAAAGCCAGGAAAAGATAAAATCAGCAGCAGGGCAGAGGAGAAGGAAAGAAGGTAATCTTTGGTTTTTAAGCGGCTCCGCAGCATTTTTTATATTTCTTCCCGGAACCGCAGGGACAGGGGTCATTGCGCCCGACCTTAGGATGAGCTGACTGCACAGGCTTAGGAGAAGGTTCAGCCGGCGCAGAGGCAGGCTCTTCTGCGGCGCTCTCTTGTTGCGGCCTTTCAAATTTTGCTGCTTCCGGATGCAACAAACTCTGGGATACAGAACTGAATACTCCCCTGAATCTTTCGGGCCTCGCCGGCTGCAGCTTGAATACTGCCTCAACTCCTTCTTCTTCTATAGAAGAGATCATCTGAGTGAACATCTCAAAGGCTTCGCGCTTATATTCCAGCAGGGGGTCACGCTGGCCATAAGCGCGCAGGCCGATACCTTCTCGTAAACTATCCATGGCATAGAGATGGTCCTTCCACTTACTGTCTATAATCTGGAGGAAGACCATGCGCTCTAAATGCCGCATCAGCTCGCTCCCAAGTGCCTTTTCTTTCTCTTCATATGCCTGACGCAGCCTAGCGCAGAATTCTTCTTTTATCCGTTCTTTATCCCAGACCTTAACATCCATACCTTCCGCACCCAAGCCAAACTTCAGCTTCACTGCGGCAAACATCCCTGCGCTATCCGGTTCTGTCTTTAAGGTGTCCCCGACATGCAAAGAGACGATATCCTCTATAATCCTAGCGGCCATCTCCAGGATATCCTCTTTAAGGGAACGGCCTTCCAACGTCTCCCGGCGCTGGCCGTAGATAATCTCGCGCTGTTTATTCATTACGTTGTCGTACTCAAGGAGCTGCTTTCTTATCTCAAAGTTATGCTGCTCTACCCTCCTCTGGGCAATCTCGATGGAGCGGCTGACCCAGGGATGCTCAATAACCTGTCCCTCTTCCAAGCCCATCTTATCCATCCAGCCGATAAGTCTATCTGAACCGAATAAACGCATCAGATCATCACCGAGCGAAACATAGAACCTGGAGGAGCCGGGGTCACCCTGCCTTCCGGAACGACCGCGCAGCTGGTTATCTATCCTGCGCGCCTCATGGCGCTCCGTCCCTAACACATGCAGCCCTCCGACTGCAACTACTTTTTCATGCTCCGCTTCTGTTTCTCTCTTTAATTGGGCCAGGATATTCCGGTATTCCTCATCGTAGCCGGGCTCTCCCGCCTTGGCCTTCTGCTTAGCTATATTCTTAGCCATAAATTCGGCGTTTCCTCCCAGCAGGATATCCGTACCCCTCCCCGCCATATTGGTGGCAATGGTTACCCCTTTATACCTGCCGGCCTGGGCGACAATCTGCGCTTCCAATTCATGGTATTTGGCATTGAGCACCTGGTGGGTTATCCCGCGCCTTTTCAACATCTCAGAGAGCTTCTCGGATTTATCTATGGTGATGGTACCCACCAATACCGGCCTGCCCAGAGCGTAAAGTTCGGCGATCTCTTCGACCACGGCATTAAACTTCTCCTTCTCCGTCTTATAGATACGGTCGGCATAATTCGTACGGGTCAGCGGCTTATTCGTCGGTATCACCACCACATCTAGTTGATAGATGCTCTTAAACTCATTTGATTCGGTAAATGCGGTGCCGGTCATCCCCGCCAGTTTTTCATACATACGGAAATAATTCTGGAAGGTAATCGTGGCTAGCGTCTGGTTCTCCCGTTCGATTTTCAACCCTTCCTTGGATTCAATGGCCTGGTGCAGCCCGTCGGACCAGCGCCTGCCCGGCATCATGCGCCCGGTAAACTCATCCACTATGATTACTTCTCCTTCTTTAACCACATAATCGACGTCGCGCTCATAGAACTCTTTTGCCCGTAAGGCCTGTATACTCTGATGGCGGTACTCCATGGTTTCTATGCTGTGCAGGCTCTCTATCCCCCAGAGCCTGGCCGCCTTTGCCTCTCCCTCTTCGGTAAGGGATACGGTCTGGGCCTTCTCATCCGCAACATAATCAAAACCGCGCGAGAGGTCTTCGCCCCTGTATTTGGCGTCGATCTCATCGCTCTCGGTAACCCTTCTTCCTTTTAACTGGTCGGCAATCTTTTTGGCAGTATAATATTTATCGGTAGATTCCTCTGCTGGTCCAGAGATAATCAGCGGGGTGCGCGCCTCATCGATAAGGATCGAATCCACCTCATCCACTATCGCGTAATAAAAAGGCCTCTGCACCAGCTCTTCCAGGCCGTATTTCATATTGTCGCGCAGGTAATCAAACCCGAATTCGTTATTTGTGCCGAAGGTG
>DATJPP010000181.1:0-5367 GCA_035506355.1 Candidatus Margulisiibacteriota bacterium
TGAAAAATAAGCGTAAAAAGGTCACCGCGGTGCATAAGGCGAACATCATGAAGTTTACTGATGGGCTATTCTTAAAAGAGGCGAGGGAAGTGGCTAAAGAGTTTGAAGGAAAGATCCTCTTCCAGGAGGCGATAGTAGATAATATGGCGATGCAGCTGGTTCAGAAGCCGCATAACTACGATGTGCTGGTATTACCCAACCTTTACGGCGACATAATCTCCGACCTTTGTGCCGGGCTGATCGGAGGACTGGGTATCGCTCCGGGAGCAAATATCGGAGAGGATATGGCGGTATTTGAGGCCGTGCACGGCTCCGCGCCTAAATATAAGGGCTTAAATAAGGTTAACCCCACGGCGATGATACTCTCCGGAGTGCTTATGCTGCGCTATATCAAGGAAGAGAAGGCGGCGCAGGCACTGGAGGATGCAGTCAGCAAGGTAATTGCCGATGGAATTTCCGTTACCTACGATTTTAAAGCTAACCCTGATGATCCTACTGCAGTAGGGACCAAAGAGATGGCTGACGCCATTATCAAAAAATTAAAATGAAGATATCCGTAATCGGAGCAGGAAATGTAGGAAGCCTAGCTGCCATGCGCCTGGCGCAAGATGGCCTTGGCGAGATATTCCTGGTTGATATAGTAAAAGGTTTAGCTAAAGGCAAATCCCTTGACCTGGAAGATGCCCGAAGCATCTTAAAACTTAATTATCAGATACAGGGTAGCGAAGATATAAACGATATCAAAGGCTCCGATATCATCGTCATAACCGCAGGTTTAGCCAGAAAACCCGGGATGACCCGGGAAGAGCTGCTTTTAAAGAATTCCGAAATACTGAAGAGTATCTCCTCGAAAATAAAAGAATCGGCGCCTAAGGCCATCGTAATAGTCGTCACTAATCCTCTGGACCTGATGACTTATTTTGTTTTGAAATCAACCGGTTTTCCCGCAAACAGGGTCTTAGGGATGGGCTTAAGCCTGGACGCCTCCCGCTTTGCCAACCTTATCGCAGCTGAACTCAAAATCCCGGTCACTGATATTGACGCCTGTGTTATCGGCAGCCATGGCGAAGGGATGCTTCCTCTACCCGCATTTACCAGGATTAAAGGTGTTCCCCTGGATGAAGTGGTTGACGAAAAGAAGGTAGCTTACTTAATAGAACGCACCGTAAAGAGGGGGGCGGAGATTGTTTCCTTTTTAGGTAATGGCAGCGCTTTTTTTGCCCCTTCGGCAGCGATCTCTTCCCTGGTTAAGGCAATAGTCAAGAATGAAAAAAAGACAATCGGGGTTTGTGCCTATTTAAATGGCGAGTACGGGATAAAGGGCGTCTGCATCGGTCTCCCTTGCCGCATAGGCAATGAAGGGATAGAAGAAATAATCGAGCTCAAGTTAAGCCGCGAAGAGTTACTGGGATTAAAGAATTCAACTGAACTCTTGCGTAAATTAACCGCGCAATTGCCACTTTAGTCAAAACATGTATGACCTTGCCGTTATCGGAGCCGGTTGGGCGGGCTTTAACGCCGCTATAAAGGCATCTGAACTGGGATTAAAGGTCTGCCTTATCGATAAAGGCAAGCTGGGAGGGACCTGCTTAAATTCCGGCTGCATACCTACCAAAACACTGATACACTCCGCAAAGGTATATTCCCTGGCAAAGAAGTCGTCTCTCTTCGGCATTGAAATCCAGGAACCCAAATTAAATTTCGCCAAAATCCAGGAAAGAAAAAATAAGATCATCGAGCAGCTGCGTTCAGGGATGCAGTTTACGCTTAAAAATGTCGACTTCATCAATACTGAGGCGAGGGTCGCTGGACCTAACGAGGTTGATTGCTCCGGAAAAATAATCCCGGTAAAATCCATACTCATTGCTACCGGCTCAAAACCCACCCAATTGCCGGATTTCAAGTTTGACGGCGAGAAGATACTCTCCAGCGATGACATCCTTAATCTCAAAGATATACCAGACTCACTCCTTATCATAGGAGGGGGCGTCATCGGGTGCGAATTTGCCAGCTTGTTCTCAATACTCGGTTCCCGGGTCACCCTAGCAGAGAAAATGCCACAGCTCTTACCCGGAGAGGACGCTGAGTTCGCCAAAAAAATATCTAACATCTTCAAGAAAAAAGGTATCCAGGTGCTTACCGCCTGCGATGCCAAAAGCCTAAGATTATCTGATTATTCTTTGGCCTTAGTTTCTGTGGGCAGGAGCGCTAATACGCAAAATCTCGGATTGGATAAGTTGGGGGTGGGGCTTGAGAAAGAAAAGATTAAAGTCGATGATTACTTAAGGACTAATATAGAGGGTATCTTTGCTGCCGGTGACTGCACGGGAAAGACCATGCTTGCCCATTTTGCCGCTTATCAGGGTGAAATTGCCGCGCACAATGCCGCTAACCCTGGTAACCTTAAAGCGGCGGATAACCGTTTTATCCCCAATTGTATTTTTACCGACCCTGAAATCGCCAGTATCGGCCTCTCTGAAGAGAAGGCGAAAACGCAGGGAATAGAAACAGAGACGCATAAGTTTGATTTTCAGGGCTCTGGCATGGCGCGCATTAGCGAAGAAACAGATGGGTTCGTCAAGATAATTACGGATAAGAGAACTGACGAGATCATCGGCAGCTCAATAATCGGCCCACGCGCAACGGAATTAATCGCCGTATTATCCCTGGCAGTAACTGCGCATATTAAAGCCAGCCAGCTTAAAGATACTATTTTCGCGCATCCTACCTTTTCCGAAGCAATCGGCGAAACATTAAAATAAAGATGCAATTAAATCTCCTTAATCTGGGGCTCATCCCTTTTGAAGAAGCGCTGGGCTTTCAGAAGGAATTGCATTTAAGGGCCAGAGAGGGCAACATCTCTCAAAGCCTCATTCTTTGCAGGCATATGCCTGTAATTACCCTGGGGAGGTCCGCAGATAAAAAGAACATCCTTGCCTCCGAAGAAGAATTAAACAAGATGATGATCAAGGTAATCCGCACTGAAAGAGGGGGCGATGCTACCTACCACGGGCCCGGCCAGGAAATTATTTATCCGATCCTGAACTTAAATAACTTCAAAAAAGACATCCGCTGGTTTTTGCGCGGGTTAGAGGAGGTAATCATCCGCTCCTTATCCGTCTATGGGCTTCAGGGAAAGAGGTTTTCTGGATTTACCGGGGTATGGATCAATCAGAGGAAGATAGCCTCAATTGGGATTGCGATTAAGAACTGGACGACCTTTCACGGAGTAAGCCTGAATTTATTGAGTTCCGACCTGACTAATTACAAGTTGATCCGGCCCTGCGGTATGGATATCAGCATGACCTCCCTTGAAGACGAGCTGGGCAGGATTATTGATTTCAAAGAAATAGAAGAAAATCTGGTCAATAAATTTTCTGGAGTATTCAACAATTAAACTGGAGGAACAAAATGGTTAAAGTAGTGCTACCGGAACTAGGCGAAGGAATTGAAAAAGCGACTTTATCTTACTGGTTTTTTAAGGTGGGGGATAAGGTCAGCGCCAAAGATGACTTAGTAGAGCTTACCACTGATAAAGCTACCTTCAATCTTCCCAGTCCCTGTTCAGGGATCCTTTCAGAGATTTTCTTTCATGAAGGCGATAGCGTAAATATCGCAGAAACTCTGGCAACGATAGAAGAAGAATAATACTCCCGCCAAATTCCCATTGACAATACCTGGTTTTACTAGTATACCTATGATTATCGTAAATATGCGTAAAAAGTGAGGTGTTTATGCAGAGAGTCAAAGAGATCCTGACTGCCAAGGAGGTGGCGGAATACCTTAATATCCACCCTCTCACAGTCCACAAATACGCCCGGGAAGGTAAGATGCCCGCTTTCAAGATAGGCACGGATTGGAGGTTTCACAAAAAGTATATAGAGAGATGGATCAAGGAAAAATCAACCTATAATGGCTACGTCAGGAAAGAAAAGGGATGAATAGTTTTGCCTTTGTAGTGAATCTTTCAACTATCAAGCAGTTAAAAGAACTCTCTCCGGCGATGAAGATGCTCCCGGACTCATTTATCAAGCCATTCCTCAAGAGCCATCCTGACTTTAAGATATTTCGCGTAAAAAAGATACGCTCTATCCGCGCAAAAGAGATTGAAGGTTATTTCATTCTTTCACTCCCCCCTAAAGATGGGTTGCAGGAGAATAAGGATGTTACCGCGGATAAGTTAATTTCTGCGGCGGCGATTGCAGAAAAATTAGAGGCGAGGATAATCGGCATTGACGGCTTCATACCTTTAAGAAAAAAATTAAAACTTCCCTTGACCACCGGTATCGCCCTGGCCTGCTGGTCGATATTTGAAGCTGTATACCGGGCGACCAAGGCAAGGAAGGCCGATTTAAAAGACCTTGATCTGGTAATTATAGGGGCGGATTCGGCTTTAGGCCGCCTCTGCGCCAGAAAATTCTCGGAGCATGTCAGGCAGCTGGTTCTAATTGATACTAAAGACCTTCCTGCTGCGGTAAATAATTCCGATATAATCATAAAGCTGGATGGTTCCCATAACGGTAATTTAAATATCTTTGAATTAAGGCCTAAGGCGGTTATCTGTAATTATAATTGTAAGGAAGAGAAGGGCTATTCACGCAGGGATATCGCAATCATTAACGCAGGCCAGATAAAACTCCCCTTTGCCGAGAAACTAGAGGTAAAAACCGGACTCTGGGCCAATACGGTCTCGGCGCCGCTGGCGGAAACAATGCTCTTGACCTTTGAGGAAAGGTTCGTCAATTATTCCTGGGATGAGAATACTAACCTGGACAAGCTGGAGGAGATCGCGGATATCGCCAGCCGGCACGGTTTTGAGGTCTGGGTCCCGGAAGCCCCGGTATTATAAATATGTTGTACTGGATATTAAGAGGCATATTAATCTTCATTTCAAAAGTATTCTTCAGGTTTAAGGTGGAGGGATTGGATAATATTCCCAAGAAAAGCAATTTTATTATCGTGGCTAACCACGTAAGTTTTCTCGATCCCTTGGCGGTAATGACTGCCGTGCCTAAAAAGATCCACTGTATCGCCTTAAGAAGCCTCTATAAGATAACTTGGATAAAATGGTTCCTGTATATGGTCGAAGCCTTACCCAGCGGCAGGATATCCAAAAAGGCAGTGCATCTTTTAAACAAAAACAATAATATTGGCCTTTTCCCGGAAGGAGGGGTAAACCGCGAAGGTAATCTAGGTGAATTCAGGAGGGGTTCTGCGCTCCTTGCGCTTAAGACCGGAAGGCCGATACTCCCTTGCGCGATATTCGGCACCTTTGAGTCGCTTCCCTTTGGGGCCAAATTCCCCAAACTATTCACTACCATAAAAGTCAAGATCGGTAAGCCAATTTACATACTTAAAGAATTTGAC
>DATJPP010000182.1:0-4456 GCA_035506355.1 Candidatus Margulisiibacteriota bacterium
GACGGTGACTTTCTTAAGATAATGGATTTCATTCAGGACTTTCCCGGTGCCGTTAGCTACTGCCGTCATCGGGTCATCCGCAACGTGCACGGGAAGCGCAGTCTCTTCTGAGATCGCTTTATCCATCCCCCTCAACAAAGAACCCCCGCCTGCCATTACGATACCGTGTTCGATAAGGTCGGAGGCTAATTCCGGGGGAGTCCTTTCCAGCGACATTTTGGTAACTTCCAGGATCGCACGCAGCGGTTCCTGTAAGGCCTCTCTTACCTCTTCCGAGGTAACCGTAACTGCCTTTGGCAATCCTGTTACCAGGTCCCTGCCTTTTACTTCCATGCTCATCTCTTCTTCAAGCGGATAAGCAGAGCCTATCTTTATTTTAATATTCTCGGCAGTCCGCTCTCCAACCATAAGGTTGTAAGTTTTCTTAAGATACTCAATAATCGCATCATCCATTTCGTCTCCGCCAATACGTATGGATTTGGAGAATACCATTCCCGCAAGGGAGATGACCGCAATTTCCGTAGTACCTCCTCCTATATCTATAATCATATTTCCTATAGGCTCCTGTATAGGCAACCCCACACCTATTGCCGCTGCCATAGGCTCCTCAATGATAAAGACTTCCCTGGCACCCGCACGCTCGGCAGAATCTTTCACCGCGCGCTTCTCGACTTCCGTGATACCGGAAGGAGTAGCTATTACTATCCTCGGCCTGACCAATACCCTGCGGTGGTGCACCTTCTTGATAAAATACCTCAGCATCGCCTCGGTTATCTCAAAGTCAGCGATAACTCCGTCCTTCATCGGCCTGATAGCTACGATATTACCGGGAGTCCGCCCAAGCATACGCTTTGCTTCCTCTCCGACTGCCAGGACCCGCGAAGTACCGCGCTCAATAGCGACTACCGAAGGCTCGCAGAGCACGATACCTTCTCCCTTGACATAAACCAGGGTAGTTGCCGTGCCCAGGTCAACACCCATATCATTAGAGAATAAACCCAGGATATAATTAAAGTATTTCTTCGCGAGTTCCAGGAATTTTGCCATTTCTTTCTCTCCTTAAGAATTGCTGCGCCCTCTCAAAAGGCAATAAACGGGAATAAGTGCAGTAAAAGGGATTTTAACAGAGTTTAAACTCTATGTCAAATAAAATGTTAGTGAGATTTGGCCTTCTTGAGCCTACCCAGGGAAACAAGAAAACTCGGGAAGGACTTGCTGATGCAGGAAATATCATCCAGGATGGTCTTATTCGTTGCCGCCATCCCGGCTACGATCATACTCATGGCTGTGCGGTGGTCGCCAAAACTCCTGACCTTAGCACCCCTAAGCTCTTTCACGCCTTCAACCGAAAGGCTCTCTAAACCCTTGGCTTTAGAAATTGAAATCACTGCGCCCATCTTGCGCAGATTCACGGTCATGGAGCGAATGCGGTCAGTCTCCTTGAAACGCAGCTCTCCTACCCCCTCAAATAGCGTCCTCCCCTTTGCGCGGGTAGCGGCAACCATAAGAATGGGTATTTCATCTATCAAAGAGGGGATATCCTTATTGGGGATCCTCGTGCCCTTTAAGCTGCTGCTCTCTACGACGATCTCTCCTGCAGGTTCGCTCCCTTCCGCCTTAACCTTGTAGCTTGAAATTTTAATCTTTGCCCCCATCCTCCTTAATACCTTAATTATACCTGAACGCGAGGGATTCAGGCTTACATTACGCAGGATAAACCGGGAACCAGGAGTTATTGCAGCCAGGACCATAAAAAAGGCAGCCGAAGAGATATCCCCGGGGATGACCACTTTCTTAGGAGAGGATAACTCCTTACCGCCTTTTATAACTATAGTATTCCCTTTGAGTTTGATATCTGCTTTAAATAACTTAAGCATCCGCTCAGTATGATCGCGGGTACCCACTTTTTCCCTGACACGGGTCTTCCCTGCGCAGAAAAGCCCGGCTAAGAGGATAGCGGATTTAACCTGCGCAGAAGGAACCGGCATATGATAATCAATCGGTCTTAAAGCGCCTCCGGTTATGGCAAATGGAGGATGCTCACCCGCTCTTGAGCTTATCTTTGCCCCCATCATCCTTAAAGGGGCTATTACCCTAAGCATGGGTCTGCGCGCGAGTGAGGAGGCGGAATAAACCCTGCTCTTAAAATTCTGTCCGGCCAGCACGCCTAATAGCAGCCTTAAGGTAGTCCCCGACTCACCGGTAAATATGGCTGAGGCCGGCCTGGATAATCCGCGCAGGCCTTTGCCTGACACACCAACCACTCCCCCCTTGGAAACCTTGATTTTTATCCCTAATTTCCTGAAGGAGGCAATCGTCCAGAGGCAATCTTTGTTATCGGGGAAATTTTCAATCCTTACTTTTCCGCGGGAGAGTGCGCCTAAGATTATGGCGCGATGGGCTATAGATTTATCGCCGGGGAAGCTCAGCCGGCCCAAAAGGCCTGCCTGTCTCCTTACTGCAAAAGAACTCATCTACCCTTTTGCACGATTTTGTCTCCTTCGCTGACCTTATCTTTAATCTCGAGCGAGACAAAACCTGCTGCGGCCATGGAATCGTGGACCTTTTCTATTTTAACGTCGCCAACGTATTTATTATTATGATAAATGGAGAATACATCCCCAATCTTGACCCCGTCTTTACTCCCTAAATTGATTACCACAAAATTGTAATCCTTATTTACCACCAGGACTTTACCGTCGGCTTCCGGCACGGGAGGAAGCACCTTCTCCTGTTTCTTCTGGGATGCCTTCTGCTCTTTACCCTTGGGGAGAGCTGCTGCTGTCTCCTGGGCAACGGAGATCTTTCCTAATTCTACGCGCTGGGATTCTGTTTCCGCTTCCAGGCTCTTTACCTTATCTTCAAGTTCCATCTTTTTGACTTCCAGGTCTCTCAACTGGGTCTGAGTCCCTTTCAGCTCATCCTGCGCCTGGGTCAGCCTGGTCTCTATATCGGCCCGGAGATTCTTCTGCTGCTCAAGATCCGCCCTGAGTTGATCGAGCTTGCTCAAGGCCTCCTGGCGCGCACTGCTCTCCTGCTGCAGGCCGTTATTCAAGGTATCTATCTGGTCTTTGGATTCTTTAAGCTTTGTCTGCAGTTCCGAGATGAGCTTTTCCGAATCTTTTAACTTTGATTCGGTTATCCTTTGTTTCGTGCTGATCTCTTCTATTTTATCCTGCAACTCCAGATTCTTAGCGTGCTCCTTCTGATAAAGATAAAAACCGCCGCCTGCCAAAACCAAGATAAGAACTATAAGAATTATCAATATAATAGGCGTAGTGGCTCTTCTATCCATCGACCCTCCTCATGTAGAGACATGACACCGGCGCAATTCCGACTCGCGCCGGGGTGTAATTGTCAGACACGACACCATAACGTAAGTGTCTGGATAATCTATCTATCTACTATAACACTAGTTAGGCGAAAATCAAGATTTATTTTTATCCATGAATTGATTGAACTCATCTGGTATTGCGCATGAGAATTCTACGAATTTCTTGCTGGAGGGATGTATAAAACCCAGGTATTTAGCATGCAAGGCAAGCCTTCCAAACACAGTATCCTTGCCGTATTTGGTATCGCCTATAATCGGATGCCCGATAAAACTTAGATGGACCCTTAGCTGATGCGTCCTCCCTGTAAAAGGCTTTAATTCCAGAAGGCTGAATTGTTTTGCGCGCTTAAGCAGGCGGTAATGGGTCTTGGCGTATTTGGTTTTCTCGGAGAAGCCTACCGCCATATCTTTTCTCCTTACGGGATGCCTGCCTATCGGCAGATCAATCACGTTTTCATCAAACTCCACCCTACCTTTTACGATAGCAACATACTTGCGCACGATACTGTGTTGTGCGAATTGCCGGGCTAATGCCAGATGAGAAGGATTGTTCTTAGCCACCACCAGTATCCCGGAAGTCTCCTTATCCAACCGGTGCACGATTCCGGGCCTGGCGGGATTGATATCGGATAATCTTTTAATGCGGTATAGGATGGCATTGACCAGGGTATGTTCGTAATTACCGGGCGCAGGATGCACTACCATCCCCGCGTCCTTATTTATTACTGCAATATCCTCGTCTTCATAAATGATATCAAGCGGGATAGCTTCGGCCTCAAGCCCGCCGGATTTCTTATCCTCGACAGTGACTTTAAAAGCATCCCCGGGTTTTATCTTGTAGTGTGGCTTTAATATAGCTTCGCCCTTTAAGGCGACCCTGCCTTCCTGGATTAATTTCTGTATGAAGGTGCGGGAGTACCCCAGGTTGTTCTTCTGGGAAAAATCCAGGATAAAAATATCCAGGCGGAGCCCCGCCTGGCCAGCTAGGGGGATTAGAGAATATTCTTTCATGCTTTTCTTTTGATTCTTATCAGCTGGATAAGCGAAAGGAAGAAAAATGCGATGCTTAAAAGCTGAAAAAGAGTGAGCCCGGAAAAGACAACCGGATTATCCAGGCGCCAG
>DATJPP010000183.1:0-11778 GCA_035506355.1 Candidatus Margulisiibacteriota bacterium
GCCGATTTCGACGGCAGCACCTACCCCTTCGACAGTATCATGATCTACTATGGAAATAGCAGAAAGGCCGCAGTTGAGGCTGTCGGAAATCAGCTGTGCGGGCGTATAGGTACCGTCTGAAAATATGGTATGTAAATGCAGGTCGGCATATTTCATTTATTCTTCTCAAGCCGTATCTTGTCCAGTATCGCATTTACGAATTTTCCGGCTTCAATACCCGAATATTTCTTGGCAAGCTCTACTGCTTCGTTAATGGAGACCTTGGGAGGTATATCATCGCAAAATACCAGCTCAAAGCAGCTCATCCGCAAAACATTCCTGTCCACAACCGCCATGCGCTTGAGCTGCCAGTTAGCGGCATACTGGGAGATCTTCCTGTCTATCTCATCAGAATGCTCTGATGTGCCCTTTACCAGCTGCTCGGCAAAAGACCTTATCTCCTCCTCCACCTCTTCATCAGTATGGGCCTGCCAGAATTTTTGTAAAGAAACTTCCGGAGACTCTTTGGTTATATCCACCTGATAAAGGACTTGCAAGGCAAATTCTCTGGAACGCGTGCGTTTCCTCATCGCTTATTTTATCTGCGTTAGAAGATTCACCATTTCAATCGCTGAAAGCGCGGCATCTCTGCCTTTATTCCCGTCTTTAGTCCCTGCCCTCTCTACTGCCTGCTCAATGGTATCTGCGGTTATCACCCCGAAGATAACCGGTAGACCGGAATCTTGCGAGACCTTAGCTATACCTTTAGCAACTTCAGAGGCGATAAAATCAAAATGTGGGGTTGAGCCGCGGATAACCGTACCCAGGCAGATTACCGCGTCATACCCTTTAGACTTTGCGAACTTCTGCGCCACCAGCGGGATCTCAAAAGCCCCAGGCACCCAGCTAAGGGTTATATCGCTATCTTGCGCCCCATGCCTGATCAACGTGTCAAAACATCCGGAGATCAACTCCTTGGTAATAAAATCATTGAAGCGCGATGCAATAACTACGAACTTCTTACTCTTTGCAATCATATTCCCCTCAATCGTCTTTACCATACCTTACCCTCCTAAAATCTGTTAACCACGTTATCGAATTTTACCTCCCGATACCCAGTACCAGGGGGACCGTGCCGGTGGAGCTTTATAGATTCAAATGGTGCCCCAGCCTTTCCTTCTTTGTCTTCAGGTACTTGATATTCTCGGGATTTGGCTCTACTTCAAGCCCCAAGCGTTCTACAACCTTAAGGCCGTAACCTTCAAGCCCCACGATCTTGCGCGGATTATTGGTAAGCAGCCGGATATTTTTTATACCCAACTCAACCAATATCTGCGCCCCGATGCCATAGTCCCTCAAATCCGGCTTATGTCCCAGGGCCTCATTTGCCTCTATCGTATCCATCCCCTTATCCTGCAAATTATAAGCCCTAATCTTATCTACCAGACCGATACCGCGCCCTTCCTGATTCATGTAGAGGATAACACCTTTTTTCTCTGCGCCGATTATCTGCATAGCCTTATTAAGCTGCCTGCCGCAGTCGCAGCGCAAAGAACCAAAGACATCGCCGGTGAGACACTCAGAATGTACCCTCACCAAAACCGGATCATTGCCAAACTCACCCATTATAAGGGCGGTATGAATTTTATTATTGGTCAGATCGCGAAAAAGCGATAACTTGAATTTACCGAACTCCGTAGGAAGCTCCGTTTCAACCACCCTTTCGATCAATTTTTCCGAACGCCTGCGCTTCTCGATAAGTTCGGCTATAGAGTGGATTTTGAGGTCATGCGCCTTGGCGAACTTCAGTAGCTGCGGCAGCCTGGCCATCGTCCCATCATCATTCATAATCTCGCAGATCACCCCTGCAGGATACAGCCCTGCCATGCGCATCAGGTCTATGGCCGACTCAGTGTGTCCGGCCCTCACCAGCACGCCTCCCCGGCGCGCCTTCAAAGGAAAGATATGCCCCGGCCTGATAAGATCTTCAGGCTTTGACTGCGGATTGATCAGGACCTCTATGGTTTTAGCCCTGTCATAAGCGGATATACCGGTGGTTATACCGGATGCGGCATCCACGGAGATCATCCAGGCAGTGGCAAAGGGGTCTCTTCCTCCGCTCTTTTCCTTTTCCTGCAGCATCGGTTCAAGCTCAAGTGCCTTGAGCCTCTCTTCTTCCATCGGCACACAAATAAGCCCTCTGCCGAACCTGGCCATAAAATTTATGTGCTCAGGCCTGACAAAAGAAGCAGCCATAACCAGGTCGCCTTCGTTTTCGCGGTCTTCATCATCGACCACAACTACGATCTTGCCGTTTTTAAGATCATCCAGAATTTCGGATATAGTATTGAACATAATCTTTTTTTGATGCCATACTTGCCACGAAACCGATGACATATAAAAAGGAATCTTACGTGGCAAGTATCATTTTTTCCTACTTATGGGCAGTATAGAAAAAATGAGCCCGAAGATGGTCTTCGGGCATGAGTTATTAATCTTCTTTTTTCTGGACTTTACCATCGGCTCTGGAATTTTACCAGGTCAATCCCACACATTACTGAGCACCCAGCGCTTAATCAGTATTGCGCTGGTGCCCGCCTGTGCGGGACTCGCGGGCTTAACCGCCGGTCAGGATTTGCACCTTGCCCTGAAGACTAATTGTGGGTAGTATAGCATAAATTCTTATCTTGTCAATAGCTTAAAAACAACTATAATATAGAATTAATGGAACATATTGTTAATCAAATACATAAATCCCTGATAAAAAACAAAAAGACCCTTGCTGTCGGAGAATCCTGCAGCGGCGGGCTCCTCTCCCACCTTTTAACCTCCATAGCGGGGAGCTCCGGTTTCTTCCTGCTGGGAGTGGTTGCCTATAGTAACGCCGCAAAAACAAAGATCCTCAAGGTACCGCCCAGTGTAATCATACGCTATGGGGTGGTATCGAAAAGAGTGGCAGCTTATATGGCAAAGAATATCAGGATAATCGCTGGCGCAGATTTTGGGATAGGGATAACCGGGATAGCCGGACCAGGAGGTTTTACTCCCGGCAAGCCAGTGGGCACGGTTTTTATCGCCGCAGCCAGCCGTAAAAAGGTAATCTGCAGAAAATTTACTTTCAAGGGGAAGAGGGCCTACGTACAAAGGGAATCCGCGCTTAAAAGCCTGCAGTTATTGAAAGAATTATTCTAAAATGAGGGCTTTTCTCGCAATTGACCTGCCTGAAAATATCCGGGATACGCTCGCCGGCATCCAGGGAGAATTGAAGAAGGGTGCTGCGGATGTAAAATGGGTATCCCCGGGCAATATCCACCTTACCCTTAAATTCCTGGGAGAGATTAACGATAACCAAGCGGAAAAGATTAAGGCAATTCTGGCTGAAACTGCCCAACACCATCAAGCCTTCTACATAAAGATCAACTCACTCGGAGCATTCCCTAAGCTGGATTATCCCCGCGTAATCTGGGCTGGCGCCCTGGAGGGAAAGGCTGAAACTGAAGCTATTGCCGCAGAACTCGAAGAAAAGATTATCCAGATGGGTATCCCTAAGGAAGAGAAGCCCTTCGCCTGCCACATAACGCTGGGAAGGGTGCGCTCTTCCTTAAATAAGGAGAGGCTCGTGAAAGCCATACTTGGTCTAAACGATAGCCTTAAAAAAGAAACGATGGAATTCCCCGCTTTTAAAATAACCTTTTACAAAAGCACGCTCACCCCGAATGGCCCTCTCTACCAGATCTTGAACGAAGCGGTTCTGAAGACGAACTGAAGGATGGCATTGGTATAAACTGCGGCGATAATATCATCGCCCATTACCCCTAAGCTGCCCGGAAGATCCTGCAGGGCCCCCGCAGGGAAAGGCTTAAGCGTATCCAGTATCCTGAATAACAGGAAACCCAATAGCAATAATTTTATATCGTAAGGAAGAAAGAGCAGGCTTAAAAGCATACCGCTTACTTCATCTATGACTATGTGGCTTGGGTCCTTTCTCCCGGCAATCCTCTCCGCACTCCCGGAGACCAGAAAACCGAGCAAGGTCATAACTAAAGCTAATATGATGCAGGCAGAGGGATTATTCCTGGCCGCAAAGAATAAAACCAGCCCTGCCAGGCTGCCGAAAGTACCCGGTATGAACGGAAGATAACCGATATAAAAAAATGAACTCAGGGAGGATACGAGGATTTTCCTAAACTGCATCTTGTTTTCTAGAATCTTGAGATTACCTTACGGTTTTCCCAAAGGTAAGAAAGCCCGGAATAGAGCGTAAGCCCCACGGTGATCAACATAAGTATGTATATCCCCTGCCTGAATATCGCTTCCCAGGAAGGATTCCAGGTAAAATAAGCCAGCATCACTTCCTTGGTGACCACAAATCCCAGTATCGCAAATATTACCAGCATCTGGGATACCGTCTTCTGTTTGCCAGCACGCGTTGCCGAAAGGACCTTGCCTTTATTAAGAGCGAAAAGCCTTAATGAGGTAATCAGGATCTCCCGCGAGACAATGATCATGAACATCCAGGCCTCGATAAGCTGCATCTGCACAAAAGCGGCAAAAGCAGAAAGGACCAGTATCTTATCGGCGATGGGGTCCATCAGCCTGCCGAAGTCAGTGACCATATTTTTCTTGTTGGCGATCATCCCGTCCAGGAAATCGGAAAGGGCCGCAAAGATGAAAATGGCAAGGCTAAAGACCTTCGCCCATACGCCGTGGCAAAACAAGAAAAACATAAAAATGAAGGTAAGAATAATCCTAAGCATGGTTAATCTATTTGCGATATTCATTCCTGTACCTCTCCTATCAAATCGTATTCCAGGGTATCGGTAATCTTAACCTTTACAAAATCCCCCGGCTTTATATTCTTTACGCTGCGCACAAAAACCTGCCCGTCCACCTCCGGTGCATCCTGCCGGATACGCCCCAGGTAATAGCCATTATCCTTCTCTTCTATTAAGACATCGACGAACTTACCCAGGAAGCCGTTGTTTATTTCGCGAGAAATCTGCTGCTGCGCCGACATTATCCGGTTAAAACGCTCCTCTTTTACCTTCTGCGGTACCTGGGGTTTGAAATCATAAGCAGATGTGCCTTCTTCGGGCGAGTAAATAAATACCCCCAGCCTCTCAAACCTTGCCTCCTCTACGAACTTAAGCAGCTCATCGAATTCCTTATCGGTTTCGGAAGGAAACCCCACTATCAAAGAGGTGCGCAAGGCAACGCCGGGTATGATCGACCTTGCCTTCGCGATAACTTTAAGGATATCGGCCCTGCCGGTCTTCCTGCGCATCAATTTCAGGATGCGTCCATTAATATGCTGGATGGGCAAATCTATATACCTGCAAAGTTGGGGCTCTGCGGCGATAAGGCGTAACAATTCTTCGTTTACGCGCGAGGGATAAAGGTAAAGCAGCCTCAGCCACCTGATATCAGGCGCTGATTTTAATATCCTCTTAATCAGCCAGGCTAGCCGGGCGCCTCCGTAGTTGTCCATCCCGTAACCGGTGATATCCTGGCCGATGATATTTAGTTCGGATATTTTCTGCCGGTTGAAAGCCTCTACTTTCTTAAGGAGAGAGGCAGTATCCAGGCTCCTGAATCTTCCTTTTATCTTAGGGATAACGCAGAAGCTGCAGTTATTGATGCAGCCTTCGCAGATCTTAAGATAGGCATAGTGCTTAGGCGTTAAGGGAAACCTTTGCGTTTCGTGGTTTAGGGAAACCTTGCCTACGAAGGCATCAACTTCCGGCAGGCTCTTTCTTAATTCATCCTTATAGCGCTGCGCGAGGCAGCCGTAGACGATTATCTTTCTTAATTTGCCTTCTTTTTTCAACTCCACCAGGTCCAGGATAGCCTCGATAGATTCTTTTCTGGCGTCTTCTATGAAAGAACAGGTGTTCACCAAAGCGACGTCGGCTTTGGTGATATCATCAGATACGGAAAACCCCTTGCGCTTGAGCCTTCCCAATATATTCTCGGAGTCAACCAGGTTTCTCGGACAACCAAGACTTAAGATACCGATTTTTTCCTTCATCTTACCTGATAGTCAGCCCTTCTTTGGTAATAACTATATTCTTCAGGGATTGGCCCCGGCGGCCTAAATTCAGGAAAGGACGATTATTTATCTCCAGCTCTACTCCGCCGGCATTTGCCACCGAAAGGCTGAATTTGTCTTTTGCCTTCCAGCTTTCAAATCTCCCCTTCTCCAATACCCGCTGGAAGACCAGCTTCCCGTCAGCCTTCAGGGATACCCAACAATTCTCTTTGGCCCTGATAATCAATTTTATACCTGTTGAGGTTTCTTTCTTTTCAATACCTACTGTATCTTGCGGAAGAACGGTGCTTGTCGAGATAGCCGCCTTAGCAGCAGTTGTTTGCACAGTCTTAGTTTTAATCACGGCAACCTTAGCCGGCGGCTGCATCCTTGATAATCTCATGCGCTTTGAATCTTCCGGATTACGGCGGGAAGAAACGAACCTTCCCAGCTGGAATAAAAAGAAAAACACGAGCACGCCAGCTGAAATGATCAATATCGCCTTCTTGACCCTCTTATTCGGCCTAATGGTCACCAGCTTAACTGAAGCTGTCTTAAGCATGGAGGTACCCTTAGCCTGCTTTTCCTGGATAGGGACTCTCTCTTTTGCTTCCCTATAGCCCAAAATGTAATCCTTAGGATCTGCCCCTAAGAACTTGCAGTATATCTTTATAAAACCTTTTAAATAAACAGGGCTCAGGTCGGTAAGCCCATCCCCTTCTATGGCGCGCAGGATATTTAATTTTATCCTGGTCTTCTTCTGGACCTCTTCAAGGTTAATCCCTTTCTCCAAACGTAATTTTTTAAGCCTGTTCCCTGCTGATTCCATGGTTTACTCCTGGCTACCCTCTCCGGCTAGGTCTTTCTGCAGCCACTCTTCTCTGTTGACCAGTATCTTCCTGGGCTTACTTCCTTCATAAGGCCCGACCAGCCCCTCCTGCTCCATACTATCGATAATCCTTGCTGCCCGGGTATACCCTAACCTCATGCGCCTCTGCAAAATGGAAACCGAAGCCTGGTTACTCTCCATGATAACCCTTACCGCCTGATCATACAATTCATCCTTCTCTACGTTTGCCAACTGAGACTTATGCTGCTCCTTTAGAATCTCCTCATCGTATACCGGCTCAGCCTGGGACTTGATAAAAGCGACCACCTTTTCTATCTCTTTATCTTTTACCAGGGTACCCTGGATACGGATCAATTTTGATTCTCCGGGACGCAAGAATAACATATCGCCTTTACCCAGAAGTTTATCCGCGCCGTTCATATCCAGTACTGTGCGCGAGTCAACTTTCGATGCCACTTTAAAAGATATACGCGCCGGCAGGTTTGCCTTGATTACCCCGGTTATAACGTTGACCGAAGGCCTCTGCGTGGCAAGCATCAAATGGATCCCTACCGCGCGGGAGAGCTGAGCCAGGCGGGTAATCGCATTCTCTATCTGATCGCGCGCAACACTCATCAGATCGGCAAACTCATCGATAATCACTACGATATAAGGTATGCTTTCCTGTTTTTCGTTATAAGCCTCGATGTTCCTGGCGCCCACTTTTGCCAAAAGCTGGTAACGTTCCTCCATCTCATTGACTACCCAGTTAAGGGCTATCGAGACTTTTTTGGCATCAGTTACCACCGGGCAGAGAAGATGCGGCAGGCCGTTAAAAGGCATAAGCTCTACCATCTTAGGGTCAACCATGAGGAACTTAAGGTCATTAGGGCTGGCCTTAAAAAGCAAAGAAAGAATAAGCGAATTCACGCAGACGGTCTTTCCCGAGCCGGTAGTCCCGGCGATCAAAAGATGGGGCATATCATCCAAGTCATCTACTATTGGCTTGCCGGTTATATCCTTTCCCAGGGCAAGTGTAAGCATGGATTTTGTTTCCTGGAACTCTTTTCCGCTTAATACCTCCTTCAGATACACGAAGCTGCTCTGCATATTAGGCACTTCTACGCCGACCCTCCCCTTACCCGGGATAGGCGCGATAATACGCACTGACTGTGCCTTCATCGCCAGGGCCACATCGTCACTAAGGGCGACAATACGGTTAAGCTTAACTCCCGGAGCCGGATCCAATTCGTAGCGCGTGATCACCGGTCCCTGTTCGATATCGGTAACTTTAGCGGATATCCCGAAATCCCCCAGCGTCTCCTCCAATACCCGGGCACTGGCGGTAAGGTCTTCTTTTATCTGCCTCTCTTCAAGTGGCGGAGGAGAATCCAGTAAATCCAGGGAAGGTAACACATAATTCCCGATTTTCAGCTCCTGCGGCCGGGTCTTTACCACCTCATCGGCCTGCGGTTTAGTCTTTATCTGTATCTTAGGCTTAACTGCCGCCGCTGTCCTGATCACCGGCTCTTTACTGGTATCCTCGGCTTCTTCAGCCGGAGTTTTCTTTAATTTAAATGCCACATTCGCATCCGGCTTGGCCCTCTCTGTCTTTTTAAAATTAAATTTACCCAGCGCAGCTTTAATCTTGGCGAAGAAATTCAGGAATAAAGAAGAGATCAGGATCTCCGTAACTAAGGCCAGGGACAAAATGGCAAAGGTGGTAAAGATGATGAAAGCTCCGATCCTACCGAAATAAATAGTGACGGCCCTGGAGATCATCGCCCCGATAAAGCCGGAACGGTAAAAGGCAAGTGACTCATTAGAGGAATTGAACATCCCCAGCAGCGAACCTGTGGACAAGAGGAGGACCAAGACGCCGATTAGACGAGGCAGGCGCAGATCCGGCTTCTCCTGCTTGAAAAGTTTTACCGCCAACATAAAGATAAATACGGGCAGAATATAAATTGACCAGCCGAATAAGAAAAGAAGAAATCCTGAAAGGTATGCACCGAATGCGCGGATAAAATTCCTGGGGGGATTATTGGGATGTGAAGTGTAAAAGGGAAGGTCAAAGGG
The DNA here is from genome assembly GCA_035506355.1 of Candidatus Margulisiibacteriota bacterium. Taxonomy (GTDB): domain Bacteria; phylum Omnitrophota; class Gorgyraeia; order Gygaellales; family Profunditerraquicolaceae; genus DATJPP01. The sequence goes on from DATJPP010000183.1 coordinate 8,916, forward strand.
GCTAAATGAAATCAGGCTCATTATAATAATGAGCCCAATTGCTACCAGGATTACTCCCTTAAACTCATTTAATCTTCTTTCTTTCACCTTCTACTTACTCGTGCTCTGCCTGTTTCTTGCTTAAGTTTATCCTGCCCAATTCATCAATTCCGATAACCTTGACCTTGAATTCATCCCCCAGTTTTACTACGCTGTCCACATCCTTGACAAAGGTGCTGGATAACTCTGAGATGTGTACAAGCCCTTCTTTTCCGGGGGCGATCTCGCAAAACGCGCCAAAGGGCATGATCCTTTTGACCTTACCTATATAGATACGGTTTACCTCGATATCGTCAGTTATCCCTCTAATCATCCTGATCGCTTCCTGGGATTTGGCAGCGTCAGTAGAAGAAACAAATACGCTACCGTCATCCTGGATATCTATGGCTGCGCCGGTAGTAGCGATGATCTTTTTGATGGTCTTTCCTCCCGGGCCGATAAGGCCCCCGATCTTCTCCGGATTGACCTTGATTATCTCTATGCGCGGGGCGTAACTCGAAAGCTGCTCCCGCGGTTTCTCAAGCGAAGCCTTTATCTTCTCTAAAATAAAAAACCTTGCCTCATGGGCCTGGGCAAGAGCCTTACCCAGCAATTCCAGGCTGATCCCGTCTATCTTCAGATCCAACTGCACGGCGGTGACTCCGTTCTTTGTGCCGGCAACCTTAAAATCCATATCGCCGAAATGATCCTCTAAGCCCGTGATATCGGTGAGCACCACTGTCTTATTTCCTTCTTTGATCAGGCCCAGCGCCACTCCGGCTACCGCCTCTTTGATCGGAACGCCGGCATCCATCAAAGAGAGGGTGGCAGCGCAAACCGTAGCCATACTCGATGACCCATTAGACTCAAGTATCTCGGAGACTACTCTAATAGTATAAGGAAATTTTTCCTTTGCAGGCATAACTGCAAGCAGCGCCCTTTCAGCTAAGGCGCCGTGCCCTATCTCTCTGCGCCCGGGCCCACGCACAGGTCCGGTCTCTCCGACGCTAAAAGGCGGAAAGCTGTAATGCAGCATAAAGGACTTGAATTTTTCCCCCTCCAGCGCCTCGATCATCTGCTCGTCTTCTCCTGTCCCTAGGGTAGTTACGGCCAGGCTCTGGGTCTGTCCGCGCGTAAAAATGCTTGAGCCATGCGTGCGCGGCAACACAGAAACATGCGCTTCTATCGGCCTGATCTCCTTGAAGGAGCGACCGTCTATACGCACACCCTCCTCCAGAATCATATTTCTTACCTGGACCTTCTCTAACTCATGGAGGCCCCTGACGACATCCGCAGAGAGGCAGCTTTCTGATGCGAGGTTAGTTTCTAATTCCTTGGAGAGCAAAGCCACTTCTTCTTCGCGCTCCTCTTTTTTGCTCAATTTATAAACTTTCTTTAATTTTTCTCCGGCGAGTTCTTCAATTTTTTTATACAGCTCGGGATCCGTCTTTTCAAGCTCCACCCCGACCTTTTGCTTACCATAAAGTTTCCTGAATTCTTCCTGCAGGCTCAGTATACTTTTAAGGTTTTCAAAACCGAACTTCACCGCTTCAAGATAGATATCTTCTGTGACTTCCTTAGCCTTAGACTCAAGCATTACTACACCTTTACTATTGGCAGCTACAACTACATCCAGATCGGAATTCTCTAGCTGGGCATAGGTAGGATTAAGTATAAACTGGTTCTCCGCCCTCCCCACACGGCAGCTGGCCAGGGGCCCATCAAAGGGTATATCGGAAACTGACAATGCCGCAGAAGCCCCGATGACGGAAAGGATATCCGGGTCATTCTCCCCATCGCTGGAAAGAACGATTGCCATAACCTGAACTTCATTAAGCATTCCCTTGGGGAATAATGGCCGTATTGGCCTGTCTATTAACCTGGCGGTAAGGATCTCGCTCTCCGATGGCCTGCCCTCCCTCTTAAAAAAGCCTCCGGGAATCCTGCCGGCGGCGTAGGTCTTTTCCTGGTATTCTACGGTTAAAGGGAAAAAGTCTCTCCCCTCCTTAATCTCACGGGACATACAGACAGTTACTAAAACTACGGTCCCGCCGTAGCTAACCGTAACCGAACCATTTGCCTGTTTGGCAATCTTTCCGGTCTCAAGGATTAAATCGGCGCTCCCAAACTTGACTTTCAGGATAGCATCCTTCATAATTTTACCTTTCTTAATTTCTTTAGATGAAGCCGCGATTTATTTTCTCAAGTTAAGCTTGCCCAAGATTTCCGCGTACTTCTTGGCGTCTTTTTTCTTGAGATAATTGAGGAGCCTGCGGCGCCTGCCTACCATCGAAAGCAGCCCGCGGCGAGAATGGAAATCCTTCTTGTGATTCTTGAAGTGATCACCTAAGGCATTAATCCTCTCGGTCAGAATAGCTATCTGGACTTCTGCAGAACCTGTATCCCTTGCGTGCGTTTTGAACTCATCGATAATCTTCATCTTTGTTGTCTTAACCAAAACCAATCGTCTTCACCCCCTTTTATTTTTATAATTATACGATATTCCTGGGCTTTAGTCAACAGATTCATGAATATTTTTCCCTCTTGCTAAGCTCAAAAAAACTTACTTCTTCTCCAGCAGTTCCACTATCTTATCCAGCTTCTTTACCACCAAGACCGTAAAAAGCACAAACCATACCGTTAAAGCCAGCGATATCACTCCGGAGATCAAAGCGGTAGCCGTGGTAACGTTATTCATGACTTCCTCCTTTTTTTAAATTGCCGGGCCATTTAGCCCTTAAGGCCTGGCCTTTACGTACTCCTTAAGCAGCATGGAATACCCGAAACTGCCTATACCCTGGACCTTGACGGGGATCCTCTCTGCATCCGCGCTTATCCAGATCTC
>DATJPP010000184.1:0-6179 GCA_035506355.1 Candidatus Margulisiibacteriota bacterium
ATAAGCTTTTGATGTTCTACGAAGGCATTTTAGGGGAAAAAGAATTAACGGAAGATTTTAACGTCAGGCTTCGTTATTTTAATGACTCGCTGGTCAATGCCGCCCGCCAGGCGATCAGCAGAAGGATGCAGGAACGAGCCCTCCTGGAACTGGTGGGCGCAGGCAATAATAAGGAAGATATCTCTTCCAGTTCTCCGGTATACAATGAAACAGAAGCCGCCAGGGTTGGCGAGTACAGGAAATTAATTAAGGCCGTCCGCACGATAAACGAGGGGAGAGGTTGTATAATCCATGCGCTTTATCTTAAGCCGCTTATCGAGAATAATCTGGAAGCATCAGTGGAGATCAGGGCGAATTATTATGATGAGCCCGAAGAACCCTCGCTACTTCAGAATAATCCGAAAACGCAAAAGAGGGCCAGCGAAAACCCTTATAACACACTCAAGCCTCCGCATTTTTACCTGGTTGTCCAAGATGCGATTTTGGGCGAGATTATCGTTGATGCCATCCCGGAAGCAAATGGCCTACCTTCCGATGATGTCTACGTTCCATTGGGAGTGGTAAGAAGCACTTCGGCAGAGTTGGCTAGAAGCCTCGATGAGAGGGAGTACCTGTTAGCAAAGCCGCATGCCGAAACAATGGAGGGGATTAAAAGAATAGAGGCTGCCGAGAATATCAATACAGTTGCTAGCAGGCTTGCATACGTTCTATCTTCGGATACCTCCAGTTCTCCCATTACTGCCTCGCAGGAGATACGCCAAAGGGTAGCCAAACAGGCAGAAGACATTATCATAGATACCCTTACCACTCCTGCCGGTGGCGGCAGGCGCCAGGCGCGTAAAGTTTGGTCTACCGACAAGCTAAAGCTGCCTGACGGGACACCCGCGTCTCTTGAAAACTTTCTAATATATAAGGTATTCGGCATACGCGCGGCAGAGCAGGCCTCGTTACAGTATTTAATAGAGAAAGAAAGCTTCTCTGCCTCTGAGAAGCTATATTGGATAATAGAAAATATTATGGATAATCCTATTACCGCCCTGCGGGTAATCAATGAGTACATCCGGCAGGCTTCCGCTTGGGATAAAAGACGCGGTTATTCTGGGCAGGAATCTAGGCATGCGGGCCGGATGGATAAACTGCAAAAATTACAGTCTACGCTGAAGGGCTGGATTCCGCTGAAGTTGGCGGATAAGTTAAAACAATACATCAATGATAACTACGACAAAATTGACAAGGATCGTGAACAGATCTCATATTCCATTCTCCCGGATGAGTTGCCTTATATCGTTCAGGCAATAAAGTTATCCGGTTTAAATGCTGAGGCTTTAGGGAGAGACTTATTAATTCAATTAAAGCCTATGTTGGGTACTCCGCAAAGCGAGCCGGAAGATACCGGCGCCAGCTCGCCGATGGCGCGGGAAGGCGGCGAAAAGGGCGGTATTGATTTCCGCGCCCTGCCGATTACTACTCAACCGATACCCGCATCCCTTGGCAGCTCCATGCCTTTGGCTCCGCAAGTTTCTTCTGCGCAGCTGGATAAGGAATGGCTGGAGATACAGAATATGATTCGTTCCGGCTTAATTCCCTCCGCAGAAAGAATCAAAGAGTACGCCCAGGCCAGCCGCGCTTCTCAGGATGCAGAGCAAGAATTGGCTAAGGTTGTCTCTTGCATTGCCGATATTTTACGTATGGAGGAAGAAAAGTGCGTGCCTGCAGAAGGAGAGCTTACGGATTTATTAATGACTCTGGAATCGGGTAAGATGATAAGCGAGTTGCCAGTTGTATTAGGCGCATCCGGTATGCCGCAGAAATAAATAAAGAGGGCGTCTGCCAGCCTGATAGGTTTATCAGCCCAGAAGGCTCGAAGTCCCTAAAGACGCCCTTCTTTAATATTCATTGAGAGTGCCCCGCATAGGATCCCTGCCGCCATGATTAAATTATCGAGAAAAGTAACTGGCAGAGCGAAGAGGCTGTAGAATAGCCCTTTCTCCCGCATTAAAAATATGAAAAATCCGTAGTTAAGCAGGAGCCAGCACAAAAACAGCAACAGGATTACCTGGAGGTGAGCGTGTCCGAAGAGCAGACCAAGAGCCAGGATTAAAATTATCGGGGCGGTTATTACGCTTAGAAGCTGCCTTTTGGGAGAATGGGCGTAGCCGGTTTTATCCCTCCCCAGCTGTTTCCACCCTTTATACTTCAAGAATATTTTCGCCCAATCAAAGGGGATCCGAAAATCATTCCTGATAAAAGTGATAAAAGTATACTTCTTCAGATGGACTACCTCAAGGTCGTTGAGAAAGGCAATCTGTTTGCCGTAAGATATCAATCTTTGTCCTAATGCCGTGTCATCGGCAATCTCGATATCGGCGTCATGTGTTTCCAAGGCCTCTCTTTTGAGAGCATAAATTGAGCCGTATAGAAAATTAGCCCTTTCAGGTAGCTTCTTAAAGATGTAATGCATATAAAGGTTCTTATACTGGCTGAAGAAATCCGGGTTCGGATGTTCTTTGGAAAGAAGACCCGTTACTGCGTCGATTTCCGGATGCCGGGAAAGATAAGCAGCGATCTTGCTCAAGGTATCTGTTTTTATCAAAACGTCTGAGTCTATATTCACAATGATCCTGCCTTTTGAGGACTCAAAGCCTATCCTGCGTGCGTGGCTCCGGCCGGCATTGGCGCTAAGCTCTATAACCAAGTTGGCATATTTCTTTGAGACTGCAACCGTTGAGTCCTGGCTTGCGCCATCAATCACGATGAGCTCATAGTCCCGAAAGTCCGATCGCCTTACGGCATCAAGGCATTCTTTTATCGTAGAAGCGCTGTTATAAGCAGGAACGATTACAGATATATATGGCATCATCTTTCCTTGGCAAGGGATGAAATGCAATATCCGCTGAGAAGCGAGAAAAACGGAGTCAATGAGTAAAAATACCGTGAATTACGGGGATAGTAATAAACACATGAGAAATAAGCGATCATCAGGATAATGAAAATAGCCTCCAGGTATTTTTTTCTGAAAAATAAAACCAGCAAAGCCAAAAAGCTCGTTATGTAGACACAGGCTACAAAAATCCAGGCCAGGCACTGATAGATGACCCATCTCATCCCTGCTTTTTGCCGGATAAATGCCAAGAACTCAAATGGGCCTTTTAGCTGCCACATCGCTCTGCCGGTTTCATCGTTGGCTATATCGTATCCAAATACCCTTAGCATGCTTAGCGTCCCCGTCCCGCCAAAGAAATGTTTTCTTTTCACAAAATATCTTTTAAGCGGCAAGAGGTTTATTTCGAGGGCAAGGCTGTTTTTAGGGTTTTCAATGCCGCCGGGTGGGGCTAGATCCGGTTTCTGCCGCGAGAGAAAGTCAAAATACCGCAAACTAAAATAATGCTGCATTTTCCCGGAAAGCCAATAACTGCCAAATTTATTATAATTATATATGGATAACGGCGCCAAGGTTATTATATAAACGGCCATAAGCAGGGGAAGAGTCCTGAAGAGCGCCTTCGGCTGTTTTATGTGTTTCAATAAGATTACAATCGCCATTACCAGCGGCAGAAAAAACGCTGCTTCCTTGGCCCAATTTGACAAACCCGTAGAAGCAGCCGATAGAATCAAAAACAGGCCCTTCCTCCGTTTTAAGTATAAAATGAAAAAATAAGCCCCGATTAAGATCAGGAGGGTAAACAATGGCTCAATGAGTATAAGCAGAGTGAAAATTAATAACGACGGATAAAAAGAGAAAATAGCCGCCGCCATAAAAGCAGCCCGTTCATCAAAGATGATCCCGCCAATTTTATACAGCACGCACGCACATATGGAAAAAAGCATTATATTTAAGAAGCTGGCTAGAAGAGGGCTGGGGCCAAAGAGTTTAAAGAAAACGGCTAAAAATAAAGAATATAGTGGAGGGTCCCAGGGTAAGGTTTTCTCGGTATCCTCATAGGGGCTTAAATATACCCCGCTTTTTCCAGAGAAAGAAATTGCCCTCTTGTAATAACGGTCCGAATCCGCACAAAAAAAGCAAGATGCGTTTCCGTTATTCTTAGCCATTACGGCGCCAAGGAGAATTACGCGGGGTAGGAAAGAAATAAAAAAAATAAAAATAATAGTTCTTGTAAACTTGTGCATTTTGCTTTACCAGTCATAATAACACCTTTTGAAAGCCTAATCAATCAACTTATCTGCTTATGCGCAATAATCAGGCAGCATCCGGACATATTAACGGTTTGCATTTCTGTGGTAATAGTTATAAAATATCAACGTGACCTTCGCAAGAGCCATCCTAGCCTTAACGTACTATATGATAAGAGGATAAGTTATATGCGCTTCGTGCAGGTGAATGGGAAAATGAGGCTACTTTTTGCCTCTCTATTCCTATTCCTTTTTTCCGTCCTTTATTTATTGCGAGTAAACCGCGACGTACTTGGCGATACGGCGTTCTTTGGGTGGGATACCTCGCATTATCAGCCCTTGGGCGTTAATCTGAGCCTTGGGCACGGCTATAAGACAGGGGCTATCGTAGATTTCGCTGTCTATAAATTCGACAAGGAACCCACAGGCAGCGTTGAGTTTAAAGGCCGTGGCGGTTTTTCGCCTTTCCACAGCCACTTTTTAGCGGACACAGGGTACAACTTTTTCAGGTCTCCGGGCTATCCTCTTTTTTTAGCCGCAGTTTATAAAATATGCGGCATACACCCGCGTGTGGTAAAAATCTTGCAAATCATTTTGCTCTCCGCCTGCGCAGCACTGATGCCGGTAATCACAGTATATTATTGGCCGGGCCACGGATTATTAAGCGGAGTCATCTCCGCCTTTATATTTACAGTATTCTCTGCCCCCGACCCCGCCGCTATTCATACCGAGACTTTGATTACCTTCGGTCTTTTTATCCTGACGCTGTTAATAATATTGTGGGAATTAAAGGCATCAACCGCAAGGACATTCTTTCTGGGAGCAGCGGCTGCGTTAAATATTCTCGTGAAAGGCACAAATGCCTTTCTACCGCCACTTCTGATCCTGTATATCTTTATGCGCGCCAGAGGGACCAGGGCAAAGATAAAGTTACCCCTAACTTTTATTCTGGGGTTCATCATATGCATATCGCCATGGAGCATATACGCAACCAAAATAAACCGCAGCCCTATATTGTCATGTACGGGAGGGACTGTGCTCCTCGATGGGAATAATGAAGACAGCTTAAGTACGGGTGGCTGTGAAGCGGCCTGGCACTCATGGGATGCGGGCAACGAGAAGTATCTATACAACCGCTTAAGAGGCCTGCGGCCTTTTCAGAAATTCCTTATCTTTATAAAACAGAACAAAAATAGTATGCTCGGGTTGTTAAAAAATAAACTTTCCTCGGCTTTCCTGCACCCATTCATCCTTCTAGCCGTGGGAGGGTTGTTTCTATATTACCTGAGGGCGCTTTTATTTATCAGGGTTAAGGAAGGTCGTAAGGAGAAGATTCCCATATTCCCCTTGATATATTTCGCCAATATATTGCTCATCACTTTGATTTTCTTCGGGGAACCGCGCTACCTGGAGCCATTTATGCCCTTTTTTATCCTGCCTGCCATACAGCTCCCCTTTGGGTTTTTGGAATTATTTGTAATACCAGGCAGAGGAGCGGCAAAAAAACAGAAATTGTCAATTCTTGGCGCTTGTATTCTTTTGTTTCTGCTTTCTGAATGGGCCGCGCGGTTTATTTTATTAAAAACCAATTTTCTTGATAGACAAACAGTTAAGTCCGATCTATGGTATTTTGACAGGCCGACACTTAGATCCAATTCATGGTACCGGCTAAATTTGATTAAGCGCTGGCAGAGCGAAAAGGGGTATCCGCTCGCAGAATACCATTATTTTGGATATAATAAACTTAAGGGATGGGCGCTTAAGCCTAACCTAAAGGATACGGCGGTACCCGGCGGAGGGATTCTCTACACCAATTCAAAAGGGATAAGGGGAAAAGCCGAGTATGGCTATACGAAACCCACGGATAAAACAAGAATACTGGCTTTAGGTGGTTCATCTACTTTTGGCGAAGGGGTGGGAGATACACAGACCTATCCGTATTATTTGCAAGAGATGTTGCCGCAGGCAGAGGTCCTGAATTTTGGAGTCAAAGGCTACGGGCATGACCAGATGCTCCTCTATTTAAAGGAGGAGGGGATACGCTACAA
>DATJPP010000185.1:0-2747 GCA_035506355.1 Candidatus Margulisiibacteriota bacterium
ATAAGAGTAGGAAGGGCAATATTTGAAGGTTGAAAGCTATGTTTAAGATTCTTAGAAAGAAGATCGGGCTTATCGGATACGGGAATATGGGTTCGGCTATTGCCGAAGGTATAAAAGCTAAATACCCTGTTTTTGTTTTTGATAAAGATAAGGAAAAAACAGGCAAGCCCTGCGGCGTAGAGGCCGTTGATAATATCGTAAGCCTGGTTGAAAAATCAGAAGTACTTATTTTGGCGGTTAAGCCCCAGGATTTTGATGGCGTGTTGAATGAGATCAAGGGATGTATAAAAGATAAGCTGGTTATTTCTATCGCTGCGGGTATTACCACAGGTTATATTGAGAGAGTTCTAGGGAACGCCAGGGTTGTAAGAGTTATGCCTAATTTGCCTGCCAAAGTTAAAGAGGGAATCTCTTGTTTGTGTAAAGGCAGGTTTGCCAGCGAAGAGGACTTAATATTTTCGCAAGAACTGTTTGAGAAAGTTGGCAGGACTTTGGTAATTGATGAGAATATGATGGATAAGGCAACTGGTGTATCTGGTAGTGGTCCAGGGTTACTATGCGACCTAGTCGAAGGTAAGACACCAGAAGAGATTAAAGATTTCGCCAAAAATACTTTTGTACCCAGCCTTACTACTACTGCTAGCAGCCTTGGTTTTTCCGTTGAACAAGCAGAAGTATTAGCTAGTATTACGAGTGCAGGCACAATAAAACTAATTGAAGTATTGCGTTTATCTCCTGAAGAAGTAAAGAAACAAGTCACCTCTAAAAAAGGGACAACCGAAGCAGGTTTAGCGGAGTTAAAGCATAATATTAATAATTTGGATGCAGCGGTTAAAGCAGCTATTCAACGCGCTAAAGAATTATCTAAAGAATAAGGAGATAACATATGGGGCGCATAGGGATTATCGGCGGGAGCGGTTTATATAAGATTGAAGGGATCAGCGATATCGAAGAAGTAAAAGTGGAAACTCCTTTCGGAGAGCCTTCGGATAAATTTACCTTAGGGACCCTGGAAGGCAAAGAGATCGTTTTTCTGCCGCGGCATGGCATCGGCCACCGTATAACTCCCAGCGAAGTAAATTATCGCGCCAATATCTTCGCCATGAAAAAGCTGGGTGTTGAGAGGATTATCTCTGTTACTGCCTGCGGCAGCCTGAAAGAAGAGATAAAGCCGCTGGATTTCGTGGTGGTAGACCAGTTTGTGGACCGCACCAACCAGGGTAGGGCGATGACCTTCTTTGGAAGAGGGATAGTAGCGCACATAGTCTTCGCCTATCCGGTCTGCGGCGAACTAAGCGACTTGATCTACAAGACAGGAAGACAATTAGATTTTAATCTCCACAGGGGAGGAACTTACCTGAATATGGAAGGCCCGGCCTTCTCCACCCTGGCTGAGTCTAACCTTTACCGCAGCTGGGGTATGGATATCATCGGCATGACTAATATGGCTGAGGCAAAGCTTGCGCGCGAGGCAGAGATCTGTTACGCATCTTTAGCATGCGTTACGGACTATGACTGCTGGCATCCTCAGCATGAATCGGTGACTCTGGAGATGGTGATTGAGAATTTAAGCAAGAATGTAGATAATGCAAAAAAGATCTTATCCGCGGTTATCAAGGATCTTCCTTCGGGACGCGCCTGTTCTTGCAAAGAGGCCTTGAAGAACGCGATTGTGACGGATAGGAAACTTATACCGGCGAAAATAAAAGAGGATTTGGATATAATCATCGGGAAATATGTCGGATAATACGGATTACAAGAATACCTTAAACCTGCCGCAGAGCTCTTTTCCTATGAAGGCGGAGCTGCCTAAAAAGGAGCCGCTTCTGCTTAAGGCCTGGCAGGAGAATGGGCTGCATAGCCTGCTGCGCAGGAGTTCGCAGGAGCGGCAAAAATATATCCTCCACGACGGGCCGCCCTACGCCAACGGGGATATCCATATAGGGCATGCCCTAAATAAGACCCTCAAGGATATCATCGTAAAGTATAAGACCATGCGCGGTTTTGACTCTGCCTATGTCCCCGGCTGGGATTGCCATGGCCTGCCTATTGAGCACGCGCTTTTTAAGGAATTGAAGATCCATAAATCCCAGATCTCCCAGGTGGAATTCCGCAAGAAGGCATATAAATATGCTATGGGGTTCGTTGATAGGCAGCGCGAACAGTTTAAACGCCTGGGGATATTCGGCGACTGGGAGAATCCCTATTTGACCCTTACGCCGGATTATGAGGCCAGCATATTAGAGTCATTCCTGAAACTCCTGGAAGAGGGATATATTTACGATGACCTTAAGCCGGTGAACTGGTGTTTTAAATGTGAAACCGCGCTTGCCGAGGCGGAGGTGGAATACGAGGACCACGTTTCACCTTCAGTTTTCGTTAAATTCAAGTTAGAAGAAAACAAGCTTTTCCCAGGGGAGGCTTTTCTTCTGGTCTGGACGACTACTCCCTGGACGCTGATTGCCAATGTGGCGGTGGCGGTGCATCCGGAATTAACTTATTCTTATGTGAAGACAGGGAAGGGGAATCTTATCATTGCCAGCGTACTATTACCCGCGGTTATGGCGCAGGCAGGGATAGATAAATATGAAGTGATGAAGGAGATGAAAGGCTGTTTACTGGAAGGTCTTATTTATGCCCATCCTTTAATCCTGAGAAAGGCCCGCGTAGTACTGGCAGATTATGTTTCCAAAGACGAGGGCACGGGCCTGGTGCATACCGCACCCGGACACGGGAACGAGGATTAT
>DATJPP010000186.1:0-2855 GCA_035506355.1 Candidatus Margulisiibacteriota bacterium
CTTTTCCTTCTTCATCTTGCCTCCTCCTGGTAAAATTATTTTTTCTTTATAATATTCAGACCCAGCTCCTTCAACTGCCTCTCGTCAACTTCTGAGGGGGCATCGGTTAAAGGACAGGAGCCTGTGCTTGTCTTGGGGAACGCAATGACCTCTCTTATGCTTGGCTCTGATGAGAGTATTGATAAAAGCCTGTCTAAACCAAAGGCCACCCCTCCGTGCGGGGGGGCCCCGAACTGAAAGGCCTCCAATAAAAATCCAAAACGGTTACGTGCTTCATCTTTATTGATCCCGATGATATTAAAAATCTTCTCCTGCAGTCCCTGGTTGTGAATCCTTATCGAACCGGAACCAAGCTCCATTCCGTTTAAGACCAGGTCGTACGAACGGGACCTTATCTTTTCCGGGCTGCTCTCTAAGATCTCCAGGTCCTCCTGGCGCGGAGAGGTAAAAGGATGGTGTTCGCTCTCCCAGCGTTTCTCTTCCGCGTTAAACTTAAAAAGAGGAAAATCTACCACCCAACAAAAAGCAAACTCCTTATTCAATTCCTTTCTTAAATCCGGCTTATCCGAACCGTATTTTTTCTGCGCCTCCTGATAGGTAATGCGCGGAAAGGGCGTGGCAATCTCTACCCCCTTCAGCTCCTTTAAAATAAGCTGCATCAGCCTCTCGCTTATCGAGAAGATATCTTCTTCGTTGATAAATGACATCTCGATGTCCAGCTGCGTAAATTCCGGCTGGCGGTCGGCGCGCAGGTCCTCATCGCGAAAACACTTGGCGATCTGATAATACCTTTCGATTCCCGCAACCATCAGTATCTGTTTGAATAACTGAGGCGACTGCGGCAGGGCGTAGAATTTACCGGGGTTCAGGCGCGAAGGGACCAGGTAATCGCGAGCCCCTTCAGGAGTAGACTTGGTGAGTATGGGGGTCTCGCATTCGATAAAACCTTCGCTACCCATAACCGTGCGTATGCATTTATAAAGGTTGCTTCTTAAGACCAGATTAGAAAACACCTTTCTTCTGCGCAGGTCGATATAGCGGTATTTAAGGCGTATCTCTTCGCCTAAATCCAAGTCTTCGGTGATCTCAAAAGGAGGAGTTAAGCTCTGGTTGAGGATCTCCATCTCCTTGACCAACAATTCGATCTCTCCGGTGCTAAGTTTAGGATTTACCGTGCCTGCGGGACGCTTGTTGACTTTCCCTGTAATCTTAACCACAAATTCACTGCGCAGTTCCTGTGCCTTCTGATATGCTTCTGCGGATTCTTTGGGGATAAATACCGCCTGGGTAAGACCTGACCTGTCGCGGATATCGATGAAGATAAGCTTGCCGTGGTCGCGGCGCACCGCCACCCACCCGCAGAGGGTAACTTCCTTTTCTACATCTTTGGCGGTCAGTTCACCGCAGGTGTGCGTCCTCAACATAAGCCTGAGCCTTTATCTTTAAATTCAGCTATTAGTTGCGGGGTTTTAATTTGCTTCTGTTCTCCCGACGACATGTTTTTCAAGGTAACTACATTATTTTTCAATTCATCCTCACCCAAGATAAGCACGCAGCAAGCCCCCAGGTCATTGGCCTTGCGCATCGCCGCCTTAAGAGACTTCCCTTCATAATCCATATCCGTAATAATGCCATTACTGCGCAAGTCATCCAGCAGTTTTAGACCCGGCAACCTCGCTTCATCCCCCAGGGTTATGAGATAGGCCAGGCAATTATTTGCCTCCCTCCGGTCCTCCGGTTTTACCACCAGCAATAACCTCTCTACGCCGAAAGCAAAACCTATCGCCCCGGCATCCGGCCCTCCCAGCTCCTGAACTAAATTATTATACCTGCCTCCGGCTCCCAAGGCATCCTGTGAACCCAGCCCGGTATGGGATATCTCAAAGACAGTCCCGGTATAATAATCCAGGCCGCGTACCAGCGAAGGCACTACTTCGTATTTTACCCCGAGCTTATCCAGGCCGGCCTTTACTTTGCGAAAATGCTCTTTACACTCCGGGCAGAGGTGCGCGTCGCTTATCTCTATACCGCTAAGAACCACCTTGCAGGCATCATTCTTGCAATCAAGTATCCTTAAAGGGTTATTCTTGAATCTCAACACGCAGTCAGGGCATAAGCGCTCAAGGCTTCCCTTTAATTGTTTGCGCAGGTTTTCAGTCAATGCGGATTTATCTTTTGGGCATCCCAGGCTGTTGAGCTTTATGGTATAGCCTCCTATATTGTATGACTTAAGCAGGTTATCCGCCAGCGAGATGACTTCTGCGTCTAAAGCCGGGTCCTTTGAACCGATAACCTCAACGCCTATATGATGAAACTGGCGCAGCCTTCCCTTTTGCGGCCTTTCAAACCTAAACATCGGCCCGATATAATAAAGTTTTATGAATCCGTTTGTCTTATCCAGGCTGTTTTCAATATAAGCGCGCACTACGGAGGCGGTCCCTTCGGGGCGGAGGGCATAAAGGTCCTCCTTATTTTTTATAAGGAAGAGCTGTTTCTGAACTATTTCGGCGCTTTCGCCTAAAGAACGGTTAAATAAAGAGGCATCTTCTAAAATAGGCGGGCGCACCTCTTTGTAGTTATAGAGAGAGAAAGTCCTGCGGCTTACCTCTTCAATACTTTGCCAAAGCAAAGACTCATCTGGCAATATATCTTTTGTACCGGGAATTCTTTTGAACATAACTTACTATTTAGAAAGTTAGCTTTTTTAAAGATTAGAGAAGCTTAGGAACCTACCTTATCTTCTGCTTCATCTCTAAACCGGATTTGAAGACCACCACTTTTCTCGGCGGGACAGGGATTACTTGGTTGGTGCGAGGATTCCTGCCTGTACGGCTCTTTCTCTGTTTTATCTTAAA